>DASQBU010000330.1:0-2185 GCA_035635035.1 Pseudomonas sp. | reverse complement strand
GAGGACCTGTTCCACCGCCTCAACGTCATCCGCATCCACATCCCGCGCCTGGCCGACCGCCGCGAGGACATCCCCGCGCTGGCCCGCCACTTCCTCGCCCGCGCCGCCCAGGAGCTGGCGGTCGAGCCCAAGCTGCTCAAGGCGCAGACCGAGGAATACCTGCAGAACCTGCCGTGGCCGGGCAACGTGCGCCAGCTGGAGAACACCTGCCGCTGGATCACGGTGATGGCCTCCGGCCGCGAGGTGCACATCGACGACCTGCCGCCGGAGCTGCTGCAGCAGCCCCAGGAAGCGCCGGTCGGCGGCAACTGGGAGCAGAGCCTGCGCCTGTGGGCCGAACTGGCGCTGGCCCGCGGGCAGAGCGACCTGCTCGGCAGCGCCCTGCCGGCCTTCGAGCGGGTGATGATCGAGAGCGCTCTCAAGCACACCGCCGGCCGCCGGCGCGACGCCGCCCTGCTGCTCGGCTGGGGCCGCAACACCCTGACCCGCAAGATCAAGGAGCTGGGCATGGCGGTGGAAGGCAGCGACGAGGACGAAAGCCTGTAGGACCGGCACGGGGGCTTCCGCGCCCCCGGCTCAGCGGCCGGCCTGCTCCTGCAGGCTGGCGTGCACCTGCTCCTGCAACAGCCGGCGCCGCGCCAGCAGCCAGCTACAGAACAGCAGCAATCCCCCGCCTTCCAGCGCCAGGGTCAGCGGCGCCCCGAGACGCGCGGCCAGCAGGCCGGCGAGCAGGCCGCCGATGGCGTCGAAGCCGAAGCGGGTCGCCGTGTAGAAGGACACCACCCGGCCGCGCAGAGGCTCCGGCGCCAGGCTCTGCAGCAGCATGTTGGTGCCGACGTTACCCACCGAGATGGCAAAACCGAGCAGTGCCATGGCCGGCAGCGCCAGCGCCACGCCCCGGGCGGCGGCGAAGGCCAGCAGCGCCGCGCCGCCGAGCAGCGCCCCTGCCGGGACGATGCGCGCCAACCCCGGCAACGTCTGGCGAGAGGCGAGAAACAGGGTGGCGAGGAACGCCCCGCAGCCGGCGCCTCCCCACAACCAGCCCAGCGTCTGCGCGTCGCCGCCGAACACGTCCTTGGCGAACACCGGCAGCAGCACCGCGTAGCTGGAGGCCGTCAGGTTGACCAGCGCCACGGCGAGGATCAGCAGGCGCACCGCCGGGGTGCGCCAAACGTAGTCCAGGCCCTCGCGGAACACTGCCCCCATCGAGCCGCGCGCCCTGCTCGGCGCCTCGACCCGGATCAGCAGCAGACCGAGCATCAGCGCCAGGAACGACAGACCGTTGAGAGCGAAACACCAGGCCTCGCTGGTCAGCGCCAGCAACCCGCCGGCCAGCGGCGGCCCGACGAAACGCCCGGTGTTGAACAGCATGGCGTTGAGCGCCAGGGCGTTGGGCAGATCCTCGCGACTGCCGACGAAGCTGCCGATCAGCGACTGGCGCAGCGGCGTGTCGAAGGCGTTGAGCACGCCGAGCAGCAGCGACATGCCGACGATCAGCGGCGGACCGATCCACTCCAGCGCGGTCAAGCCTGCCAGCAGCAGCGCCTGCACGGCGAGCAGGCCCTCGACGGCGATCAGCAGGCGGCGCTTGTCGTGGCGGTCGATCCAGGCACCGGCCAGCGGGCCGACCAGCAGCTGCGGCAGCAGCGCGGCGAAGGTGGTGACGCCGAGCAGCGCCGCCGAGCCGGTCAACCGGTAGATCAGCCAGGACAGGGCGACCTGCTGGATCCAGCTGCCGAGGATCGACACCGCCTGGCCGGCGAAATAGCGGCGGAAATTCGCATACTGCAGCGCGCGGACGGCGGGAGGCCAGGGCTGGCGTTCGCTAGAGCGCGTCACAGGACCTCCTGCCGCCGGGGAGCCGCTTCGCGGAACATGCCGCTCAGGCCGCGCAGCTACGGCTGACGCGACGGAAGGCGCGGCTGAAGTAGACCAGGCTGTCGCCCTCCTCGCGCACCCGGATCTCGTCCAGCTCCACCAACAGCACCGAGTGGGTGCCGACTTCCTGCACCTCGACGAGGCGCCCCTGCAGGTTGGCCAGCGCGCCCTCCAGGGCCGGCAGGCCGGCGCTGCAGGTGGTCCAGGTGTCGAGGTCGAAGCGCTCGGCCATGGCCACGCCGGTCATGCCGGCGAAGTGCCGGGCGGTCTGCTCCTGCTCGCCGGCGAGGATGTTGATGCACAGCCG
>DASQBU010000329.1:0-4514 GCA_035635035.1 Pseudomonas sp. | reverse complement strand
CGACTTGATCACGTCCTTGCTGCGGTCGGTGATGCGCATGTAGCCGTCGGCATCCAGGGTGGCGATGTCGCCGGTGTCGAACCAGCCGTCGGCGTCGAGGGCGCTCTTCTCGCTGCGGAAATAGCGCTCGATGGTCCAGGGTCCGCGCACCAGCAGCTTGCCGGGGGTCTCGCCGTCGCGCGGCAGCTCAAGGCCGTCCTCGTCGACGATCTTCAGCTCGATGCCGAACTGCAAGCGGCCCTGGCGCGTCCAGATCACCTCGTCGGTGGCCTGCTGGCCGCGCGCGGCCAGTTTGGGCGTCGGCGTGGCGACCACGCCCAGCGGGCTGGTCTCGGTCATGCCCCACAGCTGGCGGATGGTCACCCCGTACTGGCCCTGGAACTTCTCGGCCATCGCCCGCGGCACGGCGGAGCCACCGATCACCAGGCGCTGCAGGGTGCCGGCATCCTCGCCGCTGCGCTCGAGGTGGTCGAGGTACATGGTCCAGATGGTCGGCACGCCGCCGGAGAGGGTCACCCCCTCGTTCTGGATCAGCTCCTGCAGGCTGCGGCCGTCCATCTTGTCGCAGGGCAGGACGAACTTGCAGCCGTTGATCGCCGCCGCGAACGGCAGGCCCCAGGCAGTGCCGTGGTACAGCGAGGAGCACGGCATGATGCAGTCGAAGGCCGACAGGGCGAAGGCGCTGCTCAGGCCCGCCGCCAGCGCATGCAGCACCACCGAGCGGTGGCTGTACAGCACGCCCTTGGGATCGCCGGTGGTGCCGGAGGTGTAGCAGAGCACGGCGCCGGCATTCTCGTCGAAGGTCGGCCAGGCGAGCGGCTGTTCGGCGGCGATCAGGCGCTCGTAGCTGGGCGCCGGCTGCGCGCCCGCCTCGAGGCAGTCGCGGTCGGACAGCACGATGAAATGCCGGATGTTGCTGAGCTGCGGGCGCAGTCGCGCGACCAGGGGCGCGAAGCTGCGGTCGAACAGCAGCACGCTGCTGCCGGCATGGTTGATGGTGTAGAGGATCTGCTCGTCGGACAGCCGCGGATTGGCCGTGTGCAGCACCGCGCCGATGCCCGGTACGGCGAAGAACAGCTCGTAGTGGCGATGGGTGTTCCAGGCCAGCGAGGACACGCAATCGCCCGCGCCGATGCCCAGGCGCTGCAGCATCGCCGCCGCCTGGGCGGCGCGGGTCGCCAACCGCTGGTAGTCGTAGCGCCACAGCGGCTCGTCGACCAGCCGCGAGACCACCTCGGTGTCGCCATGGGCGCTGGCGGCATGGGTGAGGATGCTGCTGATCAGCAACGGGGCCTTCTGCATCAGACCTTCAAGCATTTTTGATTTCCTCTTTCTTGTTGTTGTTTTCAACGGATATCAGCGGCCCGGGGCCGTAAAACGCAGGAAAAATCGGCTCAGCGATGGGTGAAGCGCGGTTCGCGTTTCTCGATGAAGGCGGCCATGCCCTCCTTCTGGTCGGCGGTGGCGAACACCGCGTGGAACACCCGCCGCTCGAAGCGCACGCCCTCGCTGAGGCTGGTCTCCTCGACCCGGTTGATGCACTCCTTGACCATCATCGCCGCCGGCAGCGACTTGCCGGCGATGGCGTGGGCGGCCTTGAGGGTTTCCTCCAGCAGGCGCTCGCGCGGAAATACCCGCGCCACCAGGCCGGCGGTTTCCGCCTCGGCGGCTTCCAGCATGCGCCCGGTCAGGCACATCTCCATGGCCTTGGCCTTGCCCAGGGCGCGGGTCAGCCGCTGGGTGCCGCCGATGCCCGGCAGCACGCCGAGGCTGAGTTCCGGCAGGCCGAAACGGGCGTTGTCGGCGGCGTAGATGAAGTCGCACATCAGCGCCAGCTCGCAGCCACCGCCCAGGGCGTAGCCGGCGACGGCGGCGATGATCGGCTTGCGCCGGCTGGCGATGCGGTCGGCGGCGGCGAAGTGGTCGTCCAGGTAGATCTGCGGATAGGTCATCTCCGCCAGTTCCTTAATGTCCGCGCCGGCGGCAAAGGCCTTGGCCGAGCCGGTGAGGACGATGCAGCCGATCTGCGGATCGGCCTCCAGGCGGTCGAGCACCTGGTTGAGCTCGCCGACCAGCTGCGAGTTGAGTGCGTTGAGCGCCTGGGGCCGGTTGAGGGTGACCAGCGCGACGCGCTCCTGGATCTCGAGCAGCAGGGTTTCGTAAGCCATGTTCATTCTCCGAGGTTGCGGGCAATCACCAGGCGCTGGATGTCGCTGGTGCCTTCGTAGATCTGGCAGACGCGCACGTCGCGGTAGATGCGCTCGACCGGGAAGTCGCGCAGGTAGCCGTAGCCGCCGAGGGTCTGGATCGCCGCGGAGCAGACCTTCTCGGCCATTTCCGAGGCGAACAGCTTGGCCATCGACGCCTCCACCAGCGCCGGCCGGCCGGCGTCGCGCAGGGCGGCGGCGTGGTGCACCATCTGCCGCGCCACGGCGATCTGGGTCGCCATGTCGGCCAGGCGGAAGGCCACCGCCTGATGCTCCTGCAGCGGCTTGCCGAACGCCTCGCGCTCGCGGGCGTAGTCGCGCGCCACCTCGAAGGCCGCGCGCGCCATGCCCACCGCCTGCGCGGCGATGCCGATGCGCCCGCCCTCCAGGTTGGCCAGGGCGATGCGGTAGCCGTCGCCCTCCTCGCCCAGGCGCTGGGAGGCCGGCACGCGCAGGTCTTCGAAGGCGATCTGGCAGGTGTCCGAGGCGTGCTGGCCGAGCTTGTCCTCGACGCGCACCACCTGGTAGCCGGGGCTGTCGGTGGGCACGATGAAGGCGCTGATGCCGCGCTTGCCGGCCTGCGGGTCGGTGACGGCGAAGACGATCACCGTGCCGGCGTGCTGTCCGGAGGTGATGAACTGCTTGGCGCCGTTGAGCACGTAGCTGTCGCCGTCGCGCCGGGCGCGGGTGCGCAGGTTACTGGCGTCCGAGCCGGCCTGCGGCTCGGTGAGGGCGAAGGCGCCGATCTGCTCGCCGCGCGCCAAGGGGGCGAGGAAGCGGCGCCGCTGCTCGTCGTTGCCGAAGCGCAGGATCGGCACGCAGCCCACCGAGTTGTGCACGCTCATGATGGTCGAGCAGGCGCCGTCGCCGGCGGCGATCTCTTCCAGGGCCAGGGCGTAGGCCAGGTAGCCGGTATCGCAGCCGCCCCACTGCTCCGGCACCAGCATGCCGAAGAAGCCGAGTTCGGCCATCTCGCGGATCGCCTCGCTCGGATAGCGGTGTTCGCGATCCCACTGCTCGGCGAACGGGCGCAGGCGCTCCTGGGCGAACTGGCGCGCCATCGCGCCGATGCTGAGTTGATCGTCGGTCAGCAGCATGGGGCAGTCTCCTCAGTCCAGACGTTCGACGGCGACGGCGGTGGCCTCGCCGCCGCCGATGCAGATGGCCGCCACGCCGCGGCGCAGGCCGTGGCTGCGCAGCGCCGCCAGCAGGGTCACCAGGATGCGCGCGCCGGAGGCGCCGATCGGGTGGCCGAGGGCGCAGGCGCCGCCGTGGACGTTGAGCCTGGCGTGGTCGATGCCCAGCTCGCGCATGGCGACCATGGCGACCACGGCGAAGGCCTCGTTGATCTCGAACAGGTCGACGTCCTCCAGACGCCAGCCGGTGCGCTGCATCAGGTTGCGGATCGCGCCGATCGGCGCGGTGGGGAACAGGTTCGGCGCATCAGCGAAGGCCGCATGACCGCGGATCACCGCCTGCGGACGCAGGCCGCGGCGCTCGGCCTCGGACTGGCGCATAAGCAGCAGCGCGGCGGCGCCATCGGAGATCGAACTGGAGTTGGCCGCCGTCACCGTGCCGCCTTCGCGGAACGCCGGGCGCAGGCTGGGGATCTTCTCCGGGCTGGCCTTGGGCGGCTGCTCGTCGGTGTCGACCAGACGCTGCTCGCGGCCGTGAGGCACGGTCAGCGGGACGATTTCCTCGACGAAGCGGCCGCTGGTGATGGCATCGCGGGCGCGCTGCAGGGAGGCCAGCGCGTAGGCATCCTGCGCCTCGCGGCTGAAGCCGTGGGCCTGGGCGCAATCCTCGGCGAAGGTGCCCATCAGGCGGCCCTTGTCGTAGGCGTCCTCCAGGCCGTCGAAGAACATGTGGTCGAGCGCCTTGCCGTGGCCCATGCGGTAGCCGCCGCGGGCCTTGTCCAGCAGGTAGGGGGCGTTGGACATGCTTTCCATGCCGCCGGCGACCACGATGTCGGCACTGCCGGCGCGCAGCAGGTCGTGGGCCAGGATGGCCGCCTGCATGCCCGAGCCGCACATCTTGTTCAGGGTGGTGCACACCGTGGAGCGGGCCAGCCCGGCGCCCAGCGCCGCCTGACGGGCCGGCGCCTGACCGAGGCCGGCGGGCAGCACGCAGCCCATCAGCACTTCCTGCACGGCCTCGGCCGGCAGGCCGCTGCGCTCCACCGCGGCGCGGATGGCGGCGGCGCCCAGCTCGGGGGCGGTCAGGCCCTGGAGGTCGCCCTGGAAGCCGCCCATCGGGGTGCGGGCGCTGCTGACGATGACGATCGGATCTTTGTGCATCATGGTGCTT
>DASQBU010000328.1:0-12795 GCA_035635035.1 Pseudomonas sp. | reverse complement strand
GCTCGGTTCCGGGGAAGGCGCGGCGCGTGCCCTGGCCGGCCTTCGGTGACGCTTTCACCTTAGGCCCGGGTGAGTCATATTTGAAATCAATCACTATTATTCGACGTATAAGCCAGAAGGATACGTTCGCCGCGCCATGGACATTTCCCGGATCGACCTGAACCTGCTCGCCACCCTCAAGGTGCTGCTCGAGGAGCGCAACGTCACGCGCGCGGCACGCCGGCTGCACATCAGCCAGCCGGGGATGTCGGCGCAGCTGGCCCGGCTGCGCACGCTGTTCGGCGATCCGCTGCTGCTGCCCGCCGAGAGTGGGCGGGGCATGACGCCCACGGCGCTGGCGCAGTCGCTGGCCCTGCCGCTGAATGCCGCGCTGCGGGAGCTGGAGCAGGTGGTCAACTTCCAGCCCAGCTTCGATCCCGCGCGCGACGCCCGCACCTTCAACCTGGCCATCGCCGACGATGCCCTGGTCGCGCTCGGTGCAGGGCTGGTGGCCCGCCTGCACGCCCTGGCGCCCCATCGCCTGCGCTTCGACCTGCAGCGCCCGCAGGCGGAGCGGATCGTCGGCCAGCTGGAGAGTGGCGAGGTGGACCTGCTGATCGACGCCGACCGCACGATCCCACCCAGCCTGAAGGTGCGCACCCTGCTCGAGGACCATCTGGTGATGGCCCAGCGCTCCGGCCATCCGCGCGGCAGCGCCGCACCGGATCTGGATGGCTACTGCGCCCTGCAGCACCTGCTGGTTTCCAGCGCGCCGGGCAGCCCGCGCGGCTACACCGACGAGTACCTGGCCGGCGTGCAGCGCCAGCGCACGGTGGTGCTGAGCCTGCCGCAGCTGGCGCTGGTCCCGCAGCTGCTGCACGGCAGCGATCTGGTCTGCACGTTGCCCCGCGTGCACTTCGCCCGGCTGGACGCCGGACTGGAGCTCTACGAGCTGCCCTTCCCGGCGCCGGTTTTTCGCCTGCAAATGGCCTGGCACCCGCGCAGCCATTTCGACCCGGCGCTGGTCTGGCTGCGCGAGCTGCTCCAGGCCGCCATCCACGGCGAGGGGCAGGCCGGCTGAGCGGCCGCGCGTACCCCGGAGAGCCGCGCCGGTCGCCCCGTCCGTTTTGACGATGTGAGGCCCCCGGCCGCCCCGTATACCTGTGGCAGACCCTTAACGACGAGGTTTCTGCCATGCGACAAGCTCCCCCCTATGTGCCCGGCCACCAGCTGCTGGCCGGCAAGTCCGTCCTGATCACCGCCGCCGCCGGCGCCGGCATCGGCTTCGCCGCTGCCAAGCGCTGCGCGGAGGAGGGCTGCCGGGCGCTGATGATTTCCGACATCCACCCGCGTCGCCTCGAGGAGGCGGTCGTGCGCATCAAGGCCGAGACCGGCCTCGTCGAGGTGTACAGCCAGCTGTGCAACGTCGCCGTGGAGAGCGAGGTACGGGCGCTGGTCGGCGCCGCCGAGGGCTGCCTGGGCGGTGTCGACGTGCTGATCAACAACGCCGGCCTCGGCGGCCAGAAGCGCGTCACCGAGATGAGCGACGAGGAGTGGGCGCGAGTGCTCGACATCACCCTGACCGGCACCTTCCGCATGACCCGCGCCATGCTGCCGCACATGCAGCAGCGCGGCCGCGGGGTGATCGTCAACAACGCCTCGGTGCTCGGCTGGCGCGCGCAGAAGGAGCAGGCCCACTACGCCGCGGCCAAGGCCGGGGTGATGGCGCTGACCCGCTGCAGCGCGCTGGAAGCCGCCGAGTTCGGCGTGCGCATCAACGCGGTGTCGCCGTCCATCGCCCTGCACGATTTCCTCAAGAAGGCCTCCAACGAGGAGCTGCTCGCCCAGCTGGCCAGCCGCGAGGCCTTCGGCCGCGCCGCCGAGGTCTGGGAAGTGGCCAACGTGATGGTCTTCCTGGCCAGCGACTACGCCTCCTACATGACCGGCGAAGTGCTGTCGGTCAGCTCCCAGCAGGCCTGAGGCGCGCGCCATGACCACCATCTTTTCCAGCGCCGAACAACTGCTCGCCGCCGAGGGTTGCGACCTCGGCGCCACCGACTGGCTGGCCATCGACCAGGCGCGGGTCAACCTGTTCGCCGAGGCCACCGGTGACCACCAGTGGATCCACGTCGACCCCGAGCGCGCCGCCAGCGGCCCGTTCGGCGGCTGCATCGCCCACGGCTACCTGACCCTGTCCCTGGTCAACCTGTTCCTGCCGCAGCTGCTGCAGGTCGACAACCTGCGCATGGGCGTCAACTACGGCTGCGACCGCGTGCGCTTCCCGGCGCCGGTCAGGGTCGGCGCGCGGGTGCGCGGGTGCGGCGAGATCGTCCGCGTCGAGGCCATCGGCGCGGCGGTGCAGGCCACCGTGCGGGTCAGCGTCGAGATCGAGGGCGGCGACCGCCCGGGCTGCGTGGTCGACACCATCAGCCGCTACACCTTCAACTGAGCGAGAGATTCCCATGCTAGCCAATCCGAACGATGCGGTGATCGTCGCCACCGCGCGCACCGCACTGACCAAGTCCTTCCGCGGCTCTTTCAACGACACCGAGGCGCCGGTGCTCGGCGGCCACGTGGTGCGCGCCGTGGTCGAGCGCGCCGGCATCGAGCCGGGCGCGGTGGAGGACGTGATCATGGGCGCCGCGGTGCAGCAGGGCACCCAGGCGTACAACATCGGCCGCCTGTGTGCCTACACCGGCGGCCTGCCGGACAGCGTGCCGGGCATGGCGCTGGACCGCATGTGCGCCTCCGGGCTGATGACCATCGGCGTTGCCGCCAAGGGCATCATCACCGGCGAGCTGTCGGTGGCGGTGGCCGGTGGCGTCGAGTCGCTGTCGCTGACCCAGACCAAGCACAAGAACTCCTACCGCGCGCAATCGCTGGCGGTGCAGGAGGTGGTGCCGGCGGCCTATATCCCGATGCTGGAAACCGCCGAGATCGTCTCGCGCCGCTACGGCATCTCGCGCGCCGCCCAGGACGAGTATTCCCTGCAGAGCCAGCAGCGCACCGCCGCGGCACAGGCCGCCGGGCTGTTCGCCGACGAGATCGTGCCGCTGGCCGCGCGCAAGCTGTGCTTCGACAAGGAGGGCAACCCGAGCGGTCACGAGGAGGTGCTCGCCAGCCGCGACGAGTGCAACCGCCCCTCGACCACCCTGGCAGATCTGGCCGCGCTCAAGCCGGTATGGAAGGACGGCAAGTGGGTGCAGCAGGGCGAGTTCGTCACCGCCGGCAACGCCTCGCAGTTCTCCGACGGCGCCGCGGCGACCCTGTTGATGAGCCGCGCCGAGGCGGCGCGCCGCGGCCTGGCGCCGCTCGGCGTCTATCGCGGCATCGCCGTGGCCGGCTGCGCGCCGGAGGAAATGGGCATCGGCCCGGTGTTCGCGGTGCCCAAGCTGCTCAACCGCTTCGGCCTGACCGTCAACGACATCGGCCTGTGGGAGATCAACGAGGCCTTCGCCTGCCAGGTGCTGCATTGCCGCGACGTGCTGGGCATCCCCAACGACCGCCTCAACGTCAACGGCGGCGCCATCGCCATCGGCCATCCGTTCGGCATGTCCGGCGCGCGCATGGTCGGCCATGCCCTGCTGGAAGGCCGTCGCCGCGGCGTGCGCTACGTGGTGGTGGCCATGTGCATCGGCGGCGGCATGGGCGCCGCCGGGCTGTTCGAGATCGCCTGAGTTCCGCCCATCCCCAGGGGCTGGCGTAGGGGCGAACTCATTCGCCAAGCAGGCCAACGGCCTGCGCTTGGTGGTTCGGGGGCGCTTCGCGCCTCTTGGCGAATGAATTCGCCCCTACAGCGGGCTCATCCGCCAGCCCTGCCCATCCCCATTCCCCCTCCGTGCCGGCGTACTCCTTATGGACGATGCCGGCACAGCTCTATCTGGGGACTATCGGGCCGTGTCACTGCCTGCGTCGAGCGGCCGCCGGGCGCGCTCGCCCACAACAAGAACAAGGGAAAGACAGCATGAAAGCACTCAATCGCCTGCGGAGGTCGCCATGCGCCAGTTGATCGCCTACGCCATGTCGGCGGTGGTCGCGGCGACCGCCATGTACGCCTTCTCGCACCGCACGCCGCCGCCCCTGCCGGAAACCCAACTGCGCACCGACCGCCTGCTGGTCAACGACATGGTCGTCGACGGCCGCCGGGTGGTCGCCGTCGGCGAGCAGGGCATCATCCTCACCAGCGACGATCTCGGCGACAGCTGGCAGCAGGCCAGCATCGACCAGCGCCGCGGTAGCGCGCTGACCGGCGTGGCGGCGCTCTCCGCCGAGCGCCTGGTGGCAGTCGGCCACGATGGCTGGATCCTGCGTTCGGAGGATGGTGGCAAGCACTGGCAGGAGGCGCGCATCGACAACGAGCTGGCCGAGCCGCTGCTCGGCGTGTGGGCCGGCGACGCCAACCACGCAGTCGCCTACGGCAGCTACGGCAAGTTCTTCGTCTCCAGCGACGGCGGGCGCAGCTGGCAGGCCCGCGAGCTGCCGGTGGACGGCCACCACCTCAATGGCATGGACGGCGGTGCCGACGGCAGGCTGATGCTGGTCGGCGAGCAGGGCACGGTGCTGCGCTCGGCGGATGGCGGGCAGAACTGGGAAGCCCTGCCGGCCTTCTACAAGGGCTCGCTGTTCGGCGTGTTGCGTCTGTCGGCGCAGCACTGGCTGGCCTACGGCATGCGTGGCCACGTGTTCGTCAGCGACGACTTCGGCCAGCGCTGGACCCAGGTGCCGCTCGGCCATGCCTCGCCACTCTACGGCCACGCCCGGCTGCCCGGCCAGACCGGCGTGCTGCTGGTCGGCGCCGGCGGGGTAGTGACCCGCTTCGACGGCGCCGGCCGGCTGGTCGACAGCCTGCGCCTCAATGGCCTGGGCACCCTGACCTCGGTAGCGGCGCTGGACGAGCGGGTGCTGGTGGTCGGCGGCGATCATGGCGTGTTCAAGAGTTTCCGCGGCGGCATCACCGCCGCGAAGGACTGAGGGTGACGTGATGAAAGGACAAAGCTCCCGGGTGGACCGCTGGGTCGAGGCCTGTGCCGACCTGCTGATGGCCCGCCGCCGCGGACTGATGGCGCTGTTTCTCGCCATCACTGCGGGTCTTGGCTACAGCGCCCTGCAGACGCGGCTCGACCCCGGCTTCAACAAGCTGATCCCGCTGCGCCATGAGTACATGGTGAACTTCCTCGAATACAGCAAGACCTTCACCGGCGCCAACCGCTTCCTGGTCAGCGTGCGCTGGAAGGGCGAGGGCGACATCTACAACCCGGTGTTCCTCGATACCCTGCGCAAGGTCACCGACGACGTGTTCTTCACCTCCGGGGTCAGCCGCTCCAGCGTGACCTCGCTGTTCACCCCCAATGTGCAGTACGTCGAGGTCACCGAGGAAGGCTTCTTCGGCGACGTGGTGGTGCCGCCGCGCTTCGCCGGCACCCTCGAGGATCTCGAGCAGGTGCGCAACAACACCGCCCGCTCCGGGCAGATCGGCCGCCTGGTGGCCAACGACCTGAAGTCGGCGATGGTGCGTGCCGATCTGCAGGACATCGACCCGAAGACCGGCGCCAAGGTGTCCTACGTCGAGGTGGCCAAGCGTCTGGAAGAGATCCGCGCCCACTACAACAACGAGCAGATCGAGATCAACGTGGTCGGCTTCGCCAAGCTGGTCGGCGACGTGGTCGAGGGGCTAGGCGCGGTGCTGGGCTTCTTCGTGGTGGCCTTCCTGATCACCGCGGCGCTGCTGTGGGGCTATTCGCGCTCGCTGAAGCTGACCATGGTGGCGCTGGCGGTGGCGCTGCTGCCGGTGGTCTGGCTGCTCGGCCTGCTGCCGCTGCTGGGCCTGGGCATCGACCCGATGTCGATCCTGGTGCCGTTCCTGATCTTCTCCATCGGCGTGTCCCATGCGGTGCAGATGACCAATGCGTGGAAGCAGGACGTGCTGGCCGGCGCCAGCTCGCAGGCGGCGGCCCACGCGGCTTTCTGCAAGATCTTCATCCCCGGTTCGCTGGCCCTGCTGATGAACGCCGTGGGCTTCGCGGTGATCATGCTGATCGACATCCCCATCGTCCACGAACTGGGGGTGACCGCCTGCCTGGGGGTGATGCTGATGATCGTCACCAACAAGATGATGCTGCCGATCATCATCTCCCACCTGCACCTGGAGCGTTCGGCGCAGCCCAGCAACAAGCCGATTGAAGGCCGCAAGCACCCCCTGTGGTGGGGGTTGTCCAGCCTGGCCAAGCCCGGCCCGGCGCTGCTGGTGTTCGCCACCAGCCTGGTGCTGCTTGCCGTCGGCACCCTCAAGGCCCGCGACCTGCAGACCGGCGACATCGGTGCCGGTGCGCCGGAGCTGCGTAGCGACTCGCGCTACAACCGCGACAACGCACGGATCGTCGGCAGCTACGCCATCGGCCTCGACGTGCTGACGGTGTTCGTCGAGGTTCAGGGCCATCCGGAAGCCTGCCTGGACCCGGTGGTGATGCGCGCGGTGGACCGCTTCGACTTCGCCGTGCGCCACGTCGCCGGCGTGCAGTCGGTGTCCAGCGTCACCGGCACCGGCAAGGTGGTGATCGCCGGCAACAACGAGGGCAACCCGCGCTGGTCGGCGATTCCCAACTCCGAACGCGGCCTGCAGCAGGGCGCGCGGGCCTATTCGTCGGAGCTGGGCATGGTCACCGACGGTTGCCAGCAGATGCAGGTGCTGATGTTCCTCACCGATCACGAAGGCGCGACCGTGGCCCACGTGCTCAAGGAGGTCAAGCGCATCATCGCCGCCAACGTTACCCCCGGGGTGAGCTTCCGCCTTGCCGGCGGCAACGTGGGCATCGGGGCGGCCTCCAACGAGGCGGTGGACCGCGCCGAGGTGATGATGCTGGCCGCGCTGTTCGGCTCGGTGGCGCTGTTCTGCTGGCTGACCTTCCGCTCGCTGCGCGCGGTGCTGTGCATCCTGGTGCCGCTGGCCATCGTGGCGATCCTCTGCAACGCGCTGATGGCGCTGCTCGGCATCGGCCTCAAGGTCGCCACCCTGCCGGTGGTGGCGCTCGGCGTCGGGGTCGGCGTCGACTATGGCATCTACCTCTACGAGCGCATCCAGCATGAGATGGAGGAGGGCCACGACCTGCGCCACGCATTCTACGAGGCGATGCGTCAGCGCGGCACGGCGGCGATGTTCACCGCGCTGACCATGTCCATCGGCGTGTGCACCTGGGCCTTAGCGCCGCTGAAGTTCCAGGCCGACATGGGCGTGCTGCTGGCCTTCATGTTCCTGGTCAACGTGTTCGGCGCGATCTTCCTGCTGCCGGCCCTGGCGGCCTGGTTCAACGAAGGACGGCCGCTGGTACGCGCCCGTAGCGGGCACGTCGCGGAGTGCGCCAGAGTGGCCGGTGCCCGGCGCGAAGCCACCGTGGGGGCATGACACAGGCCATTTGGGAAGAGGGCTGGGTATCGACTAAGGGAGATTGCCCCGCTGCCCACTTTGCTGGAAGCTCTAACGCGGGACTTGCAGGCCGGTTGCGGCCTGCAAGTCCCTAGCGTGCTACCTGGAGCAGCCGTGTGCTGCTCGACCGACAAGAATAATGAGAGATGGCCGACAGGCCATCTCCGCAGAGAGGTAACAGGGTGAATAACAACAACAGCGGCATTCATGCCCTGGCCGGACTGGATCTGGCCGAACACGACCGGCTCGTCACCTCCCTGTACGAGGCTTCGCTGGACAGTCGCCTGTGGAACGTCCCCATGGAGCACATGCGCGATCTGTTCCAGGCCAACTTCGCGACGCTGATCCTGCGCGTCCCCGAACAGACCGACACCGGCCTGATGATCGTCGCCGGCGATATCGAAGGGCATGGCAAGGTCACCTACATCACTTACCCGAATACCGACACGCCCTTCGTCAACATGCCGGTGGACGCGGTGTTCACCGTCGAGGACGTGCTGGGCGAGGAGGAGTGGCAGCGCTCTTCCTACTATCAGCACTGGTGCAAACCCAACGGGGTGTACCACGTCATGGGCGTCGACATTTCCACCCCGGATGCCGGCAAGCTGCGCTTTCGCCTGACCCGCCCGGAGACCGCGCCAGCGTTCTCGGCGCGCGACCGGGCGCTGTGCGAGCTGATCCTGCCGCACCTGCGCCGCGCCCTGCACATGCATAACCAGCTGGACCGCAGCCAGTCGATGGGCACCCTGTATTCGCAGGCGATCAGCCGCCTGTCGGTGGCGACCATCGTGCTCGACGAGAGCGGCCGCGTGCTGCAGCAGAACCCCGTCGCCCAGGAGATCCTCGCCGGCGCCGACGGCCTCAAGCTGGTCGGCGGCCGCCTGGAGGCCTCCTATCCCAGCGACAACCGCGAGCTGCAGCGCCTGGTGCGCAACGCCTTCGCCCGCCAGGGCAAGGAGAGCCCGCCGATCGCCGAAGCCGTGTCGATCGCCCGGCCGTCCGGGCAGGTCAGCCTGGGCGTGGTGGTGGAGTCGGTGCCTTCGCTGGAGTGGGCGGAGAGCAAGGGCCAGCCGGCGGTGGTGGTCTACATCCGCGATGCGGTCGGCAAGTCGCTGGCCAGTACCGCGGTGACCAAGCAGCTGTTCAACCTCACCCCGGCGGAGACCGCGCTGTCCCTCGAGCTGGCCAACGGCCTGTCGCTGGAGGAGGCCGCCGAGGCGCTGAACATCCGCCGCAACACCGCGCGTGCCCACCTGCGCTCGATCTTCTCCAAGACCGGCGTGCGCCGGCAGACCGAGCTGGTGCGCATCATGCTCAACAGCGTGATGGCGCTGGGGCAGGCCAGCCTGCCGGCCAAGCGCCTGCGCGCCGGCTGAGGCGAGTGCGGCCCGCTCGGATCGTCCACACGGACGATTCGGCCGGCGCCGCGCCCCTCCTAGAGTGGGGCCGAACCAGCCATCCAGGAGAGTTTCCATGCCAGTCACAGCTGTCAGCGGTTCCGCGTCGGGCATCGGCGCCGCCGTGTGCGACGCCCTGCGCGCCGCCGGCCACCAGATCATCGGCATCGACCGCAGCAATGCCGAGGTGATCGCCGACCTGTCCACCCCCGCCGGCCGCCAGGCGGCGGTGGAGGGTGTACTCGCCCGTTGCGACGGCGTGCTCGACGGCCTGGTGTGCTGCGCCGGCATCGGCGTCACCGCGCCGTCCAGCGGGCTGATCGTCGCGGTCAACCATTTCGGCGTCAGCGCGCTGCTCGACGGCCTGGCCGATGCGCTGGCGCGCGGCGAGCGCGGGGCGGCGCTGGTGATCGGCTCGGTGGCTTCGACCCAGCCGGGCGCCGACAGCCAGCCGATGGTCGAGGCCATGCTGGCTGGTGACGAAGGACGGGCCATCGCCCAGGCCAACGCGCTGAACCAGCCGCACATCGCCTATGCCAGTTCCAAGTACGCGGTGACCCGCTATGCGCGGCAGAAAGCCGTGGAGTGGGGCGGCCGCGGCCTGCGCCTCAACGTGGTGGCGCCGGGCGCGGTGGAGACCCCGCTGCACCAGGCCTCCAAGGACGACCCGCGCTTCGGCCAGGCGGTGCGCAACTTCGTCGCCCCGCTGGGCCGCGCCGGCCAGCCGGCGGAGATCGCCGCGCTGGTCGCCTTCCTGCAGTCGTCGCAGGCGAGCTTCGTGCACGGCAGCGTGGTGTTCGTCGATGGCGGCATGGATGCCATGGTGCGTCCGGCGCGCTTCTGAGTGCGACACGAGAAGCGAGGCCGCCCGCGGGTGGCCTCGTCGTTTCTGGTCCGAATTGACGATGCCGGGCGGCAGGTCCGGCGCCAAGACTGCCACTGTAGGGGCGAATTCATTCGCCTGACGCGGCCACGTTGGCGAATGAATTCGCCCCTACAGGAGATTGGCCCGGCCATGCGCCGGGACGGGGATTCAATTCAAGGAGACTGCAATGAACAAGGTGGCATTCATCACCGGCGCCAGTCGGGGTATCGGCCGCGCGACGGCGCTGGCCTTCGCCCGCGCCGGCTTCGACGTGGCGATCAGCGCGCGCACCCTGGAGGAGGGCGAGAGCCACCAGCACGCGCTGCGCAACCCGGACGGCACGCCGCTGGCCGGCAGCCTGGCAGCGACCGCCGCGGCCATCCGCGAGCTGGGTCGGCAGGTCTTCGTGGTACGCATGGACCTGCTCGACGGCGAGTCGGTATGCGCGGCCTGCGCGGCGGTGCTCGAGCATTTCGGGCGCATCGACGTGCTGGTCAACAACGCCATCTACCAGGGCAGCGACCTCAATCTGCCGTTCCTCGAACTGGAGCCGGACACCCTGCTACGCGTCTACCAGGGCTACCTGCTGGCGCCCTTCCTGGCCAGCCGCGCGGTGCTGCCGCAGATGCTCGAGCGCGGCGAGGGCGTGATCATCAACGTCACCTCCGGCGCCGGCGAGAGCGATCCGCCGGTGGCGGCCGGGCGCGGCGGCTGGGGCTATGCCTACGGCGCCGGCAAGGCCACGGTGTCGCGCCTCTCCGGGGTGCTGACCACCGAACTGGGCGAGCGCGGCATCCGCGCCTTCACCCTCAATCCCGGCGTGGTGAGCACCGAGGCTTTGATGGCCACCATCGGCGACAAGGGCGTCATCGCCCTGCGCGGCGGCGTGGCGCCGCCCGAGGTGCCGGCGCAGGTCATGCTCTGGCTGGCCACCGCTGCCGAGGCCGAGCGCTTCCAGAAGCGCACCATCGCCGCCCAGCCGTTCGCCCTGGAGCAGGGCATCGTCGCCGACTGGCGCGTGCCGGCCGACGCCTGAAATCGTCGGATCTAGTCCAAGCGGATGATGAGCACGCCGCGTCCCTCGGTGAAGATCGTCGGACGCTGCCGGATGGCCAGAGGTGCGGCCATCCGGTATCCCGCTTGCGTGTGCTCAACGGAGAAAGCCCGATGACCTTTCCGGCAGACAATCACAACACCAACAACGCCCTGCCAGGCCGCTACGCCCGGGGCTGGCATTGCCTGGGTATCGCCGACGATTACCGCGACGGCAAGCTGCATACCCTGAACATCTTCGGCACCCGCCTGCTGGCGTTCGCCGACGACAGCGGCAAGATCAACATCCTCGATGCCCACTGCCCGCACATGGGCGCCGACCTGTCGCAGGGCACCCTGGAGGGCAATCGCGTGGTCTGCCCGTTCCACCACTGGAAGTTCGAGGGCAGCGGCCGCTGCGCCGAGATCCCCTACTGCGAGCGCATCCCGCCCAAGGCCAAGACCCGCGCCTGGCTGACCTGCGAGGAAAATCGCCTGCTGTTCGTCTGGAACAACCCGGAAGGCAAGGCGCCGGCCGCGGACGTGGTGATTCCGCACCTGCCGGAAATCGACAGCGACGAGTGGTCGCACGACTGGTACCTCGACACCCTGGTCATCGAAACCAACCCGCGCGAGCTGGTCGACAACCTGGTCGACGCCCAGCACTTCGGCCCGGTGCACGGCACGCCGACCAAGTACTTCGCCAACGTGTTCGAAGGCCACATCGCCCACCAGATCTTCCACGGCGACTCGATCCGCCTGGGCGGCGACCTGGTCGCCGAGTCGGCCTACTTCGGCCCGGCCACCCACTTCACCCGCATGCGCGCGCTGTTCGAGGGGCTGGAAGTGCACTCGATCCTGCTCAACTGCCATGTGCCGATCACCCCCAACAGCTTCGAGCTGCGTTTCGGCTGCCTGGTGAAGAAGATGCCGGGCTGGAGCGAGGAGCAGAACGAGGCGCTGGCCAGGGAGTACGTGCAGCAGAACCGCACTTCCTTCTACCAGGACGTGGACATCTGGAAGCACAAGGTGCGCGTCAACAACCCGGTGCTGGCCGAGGGCGACGGCCCGGTCTACCAGCTGCGCGAGTGGTACCAGCAGTTCTTCACCGACGAGGCCGAGGTGCCGGCCTCGATGCGCGAGCGCCGCGAGATCGTCACCGTCGACAAGCGCTGATCCGCGTCACTCCGCTACCGCCCGGCCTGTGCCGGGCGGTTTCGTTTTTGCCGGAAAGGCGGCATTAGTTCAAATGAACGAGGTTTTTCGCGGCGCGTTACCGTAGTTTTTCAGCAACTGTCCCGTTGAACCCGGAGGTTGCATGAAAATTCTGGTCCCCGTGAAACGTGTGGTCGATTACAACGTCAAGGTCCGCGTCAAGGCGGACAACAGCGGCGTCGATCTGGCCAACGTCAAGATGGCGCTCAATCCCTTCTGCGAGATCGCCGTGGAAGAAGCGGTGCGTCTCAAGGAAAAGGGCATCGTCAGCGAGATCGTCGTGGTCTCCGTCGGCCCGAATGCCGCCCAGGAACAGCTGCGCACCGCCCTGGCCCTCGGCGCCGACCGCGCCGTGCTGGTCGAGTCGAATGACGAACTGAACTCCCTGGCCGTGGCCAAGCTGCTCAAGGCCGTGGTCGACCAGGAGCAGCCGCAGCTGGTCATCCTCGGCAAGCAGGCCATCGACAGCGACAACAACCAGACCGGCCAGATGCTCGCTGCGCTGAGCGGCTTCGCCCAGGGCACCTTCGCCTCCCAGGTGGAAGTCGCCGGCGACCAGCTCCAGGTCACCCGCGAGATCGACGGCGGCCTGCAGACCGTTGCCCTCAAGCTGCCGGCCATCGTCACCACCGACCTGCGCCTCAACGAGCCGCGCTACGCCGCGCTGCCCAACATCATGAAGGCCAAGAAGAAGCCGCTGGAGGTGCTGACTCCGGACGCGCTGGGCGTGTCCACCGCCTCCACCGTGAAGATCGTCAAGGTCGAGGCCCCGGCCGCGCGCAGCGCCGGCATCAAGGTCAACTCGGTGGCCGAACTGGTCGAGAAACTGAAGAACGAAGCGAAGGTGATCTGATATGGCCATTCTCGTCATTGCCGAACACAACAAC
>DASQBU010000327.1:0-1827 GCA_035635035.1 Pseudomonas sp. | reverse complement strand
TCACCGTGGCGGTGCTGCAGATGGTCGAGGGGCCGCTGGAGATCGACAACCGCCTGACCCTCTGGCTGGCCCGCCACCAGCCGCTGGTGGCGCGCTGGCGGCAGATGCTCGCCGAGCTGCGCAGCGCCGGCAGCGGCGACTACAGCATGTACACGGTGGCCAACCGCGAACTGCAGGACCTGGCGCAGAGCGCGCAGAACGGCGAGTGCATTCCGTGAGCCCGCGCGCCGGGTCGTCACCCGACTGGAGAACCCCGATGAAAAGTCCGGAAGAGTTGCTGCTGTTCGCCGAGCGCCTGGCGGCCGTGGATGAGGTGGAGTGCGTGACGCCGGATCTCAACGGCATCCCGCGCGGCAAGACCATGACCGCCGAGGGCTTCCTCTCCGGACGGCGCCTGCAGATGGCGCGCGGCGTGCTGCTGCAGTGCCTGATGGGCGGCTATCCGCCGGCACGTTTCTACGGCAGCGACGACAGCGACCTGGTGCTGCGCGCCGACCCGCAGCAGGTCCACCTGCTGCCGTGGAGCGCGACGCCGCGGGCGCTGGCGGTCTGCGATGCGCTGGAGATCGACGGCAGCCCCTGCGCGCTGTCGACCCGCGGCCTGCTGCGCCGGGTGCTGGCCGACTACGCGGCGCTGGGCCTGACCCCGGTGGTGGCCACCGAGCTGGAGTTCTTCGTCTTCGCCCCCAATCCCGACCCGCGCGAGCCGTTCCAGCCGCCGGTCGGCCTCGACGGACGGCGCGAAACCGGCGCCTCGGCGTTCGCCATCGGCGCGCAGAGCGGCCTGCAGCCGTTCTTCGCCGAGGTCTACCGCTGCATGGCGGCGCTCGGTCTGCCGCGCGACACCTTCATGCACGAGATGGGCACCAGCCAGTTCGAGATCAACTTCCCCCACGGCGACGCCCTGCTGCTGGCCGACCAGACCTTCCTGTTCAAGCACCTGCTGCGCGAGGTGGCGCTCAAGCACGGGCTGATCGCGGTGTGCATGGCCAAGCCGCTGGGCGGGGTGCCGGGCAGCTCCATGCACCTGCACCAGAGCCTGGTGGACGAGGACGGCCGCAACCTGTTCAGCGACGCCGACGGCGCGCCGAGCGCGGCCTTCGCCAGCTTCATCGGCGGCCAGCAGGCGGCGCTCGGCGAGCTGACCCTGCTGCTGGCGCCCAACGTCAATTCCTATCACCGCCTGGCGCAGCCCTATTCCTCGCCGAACAACCTGTGCTGGGCGTGGGACAACCGCGCCGCCGGGCTGCGCATCCCGGCCAGCGCGGCGCAGGCGCGGCGGGTGGAGAACCGCGTGCCCGGCGCCGACGCCAATCCCTACCTGGCGCTGGCGGCCAGCCTCGGCGCCGGGCTGTACGGTCTGGTCGAAGGCGTGCAGCCGACGCCGGCGGTGCAGGGCAGCTTCGAGGTGCCCGAGGCCCTGCGCCTGCCCACCAGCATGAACGAGGCGCTGCACCGCCTGCAGCACAGCGGGCTGGCGCGCGAGCTGTTTGGCAGCGAGTTCATCGACGGCTACCTGGCGACCAAAGTTCTGGAGCTGGCGAGTTTCCTCGCGGAAATCAGCCCGTGGGAGCGGCGCCAGTTGGCGCAGCAAGTCTGACGAGGGAGGCGGGCTGGCTAGTATGCCCTGAAAATCACGTCATAAAATTGACTATGCGCGGCCTTTTGGCTTTACTGCGTGCGTTTTCCGGTGCGCGCCGCTCTGCGACGCGCATCGCCGTGGCCTGCGAGCCCTTTCCTGCCCCCCGAACGACCGATCATGTGGCGCGAATCCCGAATCCTGCTGATTGATGACGACCAACAACGCCGCCACGACCTGACGGTGAT
>DASQBU010000326.1:0-2193 GCA_035635035.1 Pseudomonas sp. | reverse complement strand
GCCGCCGCCGAGCTGTCGCACCAGACCAACACCCTGCCGGAAGTCTGCGGCCGCGTCTGCCCGCAGGACCGCCTGTGCGAGGGCGCCTGCACCCTGGCCGACGGCTTCGGCGCGGTGACCATCGGCTCGGTGGAGAAGTACATCACCGACACCGCCTTCGCCATGGGCTGGCGTCCGGACATGTCGAAAGTCGTGCCGACCGGCAAGCGCGTCGCGGTGATCGGCGCCGGGCCGGCCGGCCTGGGCTGCGCCGACGTACTGGTGCGCAACGGCGTGACTCCGGTGGTGTTCGACAAGAACCCGGAAATCGGCGGCCTGCTGACCTTCGGCATCCCCGAGTTCAAGCTGGAAAAGACCGTGCTGAGCCGTCGCCGTGAAGTGTTCACCGGCATGGGCATCGAGTTCCGCCTCAACACCGAGGTGGGCAAGGACGTCACCATGCAGCAGCTGCTCGACGAGTACGACGCCGTGTTCATGGGCATGGGCACCTACAACTACATGAAGGGCGGCTTCCCCGGCGAGGACCTGCCGGGCGTCTACGACGCGCTGGACTTCCTGATCGCCAACGTCAACCGCAACCTCGGCTTCGAGAAGTCCCCGGAAGACTTCATCGACATGGCCGGCAAGAAGGTGGTGGTGCTCGGCGGCGGCGACACCGCGATGGACTGCAACCGCACCTCGATCCGCCAGGGCGCCAAGACCGTCACCTGCGCCTACCGCCGCGACGAAGAGAACATGCCGGGTTCGCGCCGCGAGGTGAAGAACGCCAAGGAAGAGGGCGTGAAGTTCCTCTTCAACCGCCAGCCGATCGCCATCGTCGGCGAGGGCAAGGTGGAGGGCGTCAAGGTCGTCGAGACCCGCCTGGGCGAGCCGGATGCCCGCGGCCGCCGCAGCCCTGAGCCGATCCCGGGTTCCGAGGAGGTCCTGCCGGCCGACGCCGTGGTGATCGCCTTCGGCTTCCGCCCGAGCCCGGCGCCGTGGTTCGAGCAGTTCGGCATCCAGGTCGACGGCTCCGGCCGGGTGATCGCTCCGGAAGCCGGCCAGTACAAGCACCAGACCGCCAACCCGAAGATCTTCGCCGGCGGCGACATGGTGCGCGGTTCCGACCTGGTGGTCACCGCGATCTTCGAAGGCCGCCAGGCCGCCGAGGGCATCCTCGACTACCTGGGCGTCTGAGGGGAGCGGGGCTGACCCCGATCAACCGCGACCGCGAAGGCACGGCACCCGCCGTGCCTTTTGCTTTGCGCTTTGCGACAATGCGCGCCTGAATTTTCGCCGGAAGCCGTTATGACCGTCCTGAAGAACGACCGTTTCCTTCGTGCCCTGCTCAAGCAGCCCGTCGACGTCACCCCGGTGTGGATGATGCGCCAGGCCGGGCGCTACCTCCCCGAGTACCGCGCCACCCGCGCCAAGGCCGGCGACTTCATGAGCCTGTGCATGAACCCGGAGCTGGCCTGCGAAGTCACCCTGCAGCCGCTGGACCGCTACCCGCAGCTGGACGCGGCGATCCTGTTCTCCGACATCCTCACCGTGCCGGACGCCATGGGCCTGGGCCTGTACTTCGAGACCGGCGAGGGCCCGCGCTTCAAGAAGATGGTCAAGACCCTGGCCGACATCGAGGCGCTGCCGGTGCCCGATCCGGAGCAGGACCTCGGCTACGTGATGGACGCCGTGCGCACCATCCGCCGCGAGCTGAACGGCCGCGTGCCGCTGATCGGCTTCTCCGGCAGCCCGTGGACCCTGGCCACCTACATGGTCGAGGGCGGCTCCAGCAAGGACTTCCGCAAGTCCAAGGCGATGCTCTACGACAACCCGCAGGCCATGCACCTGCTGCTCGACAAGCTGGCCCAGGCGGTCACCAGCTATCTCAACGGGCAGATCAAGGCCGGCGCCCAGGCCGTGCAGATCTTCGATTCCTGGGGCGGCAGCCTGTCGGCGGCGGCCTACCAGGAGTTCTCCCTGGCCTACATGAAGAAGATCGTCGACGGCCTGATCCGCGAACACGACGGTCGCCGCGTGCCGGTGATCCTGTTCACCAAGGGCGGCGGCCTGTGGCTGGAGTCGATGGCCGACAGCGGCGCCGAGGCCCTCGGCCTGGACTGGACCTGCGACATCGGCAGCGCCCGCGCGCGGGTCGGCGCCAAGGTGGCGCTGCAGGGCAACATGGACCCCAGCGTGCTGTACGCCAACCCG
>DASQBU010000325.1:0-19229 GCA_035635035.1 Pseudomonas sp. | reverse complement strand
GACCGGGGTGTGCGCGGCGAACTCGAGGCGCCCGCCCTGCGGGCCGGCCTCGACCTTGGCGATGCCGAGCTGCTCGGCCTGCAGCTTGAGCAGGGTCAGGCGCATCAGGTTCTTCGCCGGCTCCGGCAGCAGGCCGAAGCGGTCGATCATCTCCACCTGCAGCTCGTTGAGCGCGCTTTCGTCGGCGGCCGAGGCGATGCGCTTGTAGAGGATCAGGCGGGCGTTGACGTCCGGCAGGTAGTCGTCGGGGATCAGCGCCGGCAGGCGCAGGTTGATCTCCGGGCCGCCGCCCAGCGGCTGTTCGAGGTTGGGCTGCTCGCCCTTGCGGATCGCCTTGACCGCGCGCTCGAGCATCTCCATGTACAGGGTGAAGCCGACCGCCTGGATCTGCCCGCTCTGGCCCTCGCCGAGCAGTTCGCCGGCGCCGCGGATCTCCAGGTCGTGGGTGGCCAGCACGAAGCCGGCGCCGAGGTCCTGGGCGTTGGCGATGGCTTCCAGGCGCTTCTGCGCGTCCTCGGTCATCTGCTTGCGCGGCGGGGTGAGCAGGTAGGCGTAGGCCTGGTGGTGGCTGCGCCCGACCCGCCCGCGCAGCTGGTGCAGCTGGGCCAGGCCGAACTTGTCGGCGCGCTCGATGATGATGGTGTTGGCGCTCGGCACGTCGATGCCGGTCTCGATGATGGTCGAGGCCACCAGCACGTTGAAGCGCTTGTGGTAGAAGTCGCTCATCACCTGTTCCAGCTCGCGCTCGTGCATCTGCCCGTGGCCGACGCCGATGCGCGCCTCGGGGACCAGCTCGGCCAGCTCGGCGGCGCACTTCTCGATGGTCTTCACCTCGTTGTGCAGGTAGTAGACCTGGCCGCCGCGCAGCAGCTCGCGCAGCAGCGCCTCCTTGACGGTCGGCTTGTTGGCCTCCATGACGAAGGTGCGCACCGACAGGCGGCGCGCCGGCGGAGTGGCGATGATCGACAGGTCGCGCATCCCCGACACCGCCATGTTCAGGGTGCGCGGGATCGGCGTGGCGGTCAGGGTGAGGATGTCCACCTCGCTGCGCAGCGCCTTGAGCTGCTCCTTCTGGCGCACGCCGAAGCGGTGCTCCTCGTCGATGATCACCAGGCCGAGGTCGTGGAACTTCACGTCGTCCTGCAGCAGCTTGTGGGTGCCGATGACGATGTCGATCTTGCCCTCGGCGAGCTGCTGCTCGGCCTCGCGCACTTCCTTGGCCGACTTGAAGCGGCTCATCACCTCGACCTTCACCGGCCAGTCGGCGAAGCGGTCGCGGAAGCTGTTGTAGTGCTGCTGGGCGAGCAGGGTGGTGGGCACCAGCACCGCCACCTGCTTGCCGCCGTGCGCGGCGATGAAGGCGGCGCGCATGGCCACCTCGGTCTTGCCGAAGCCGACGTCGCCGCACACCAGGCGGTCCATCGGCTTGGCGCTGAGCATGTCGGCGCGCACCGCCTCGATGGCTGCCTGCTGGTCCGGGGTCTCCTCGAAGGGGAAACCGGCGGCGAAGGTCTCGTAGTCGGCCTGTGGGTCGCCGAACGCGTAGCCCTGGCGGGCGGCGCGGCGGGCGTAGACGTCGAGCAGTTCGGCGGCGACGTCGCGCACCTGCTCGGCGGCCTTGCGCTTGGCTTTCTGCCACTGCTCGGAGCCGAGGCGGTGCAGCGGCGCCAGGGCGTCGTCGCTGCCGGTGTAGCGGGCGATCAGGTGCAGGTTGGCCACCGGCACGTAGAGCTTGGCTTCCTCGGCGTATTCGAGCATGAGGAACTCGGCCGGCTGGCCGTCGACCTCGAGGGTGGTCAGGCCGCGGTAGCGGCCGACGCCGTGGTCGATGTGCACCACCGGCGCGCCCTCGCGCAGCTCGGTGAGGTGCTTGATGACGTTGTCGGCGCCGTGGCTCTTCTCGCGGCGCCGGCGCTGCATGATGCGCTGGCCGAACAGCGGGCTTTCCGGGATCAGCGCCAGCTCGTCGAGCAGCAGGCCCTGGTCGAGCGGCGCGACGCTGATCGCCAGGCGCTCGCCGGCGGCGACGAACGCCGCCCAGCCGTCGACTTCCCTGGGCTTGAGCTTGAGGCGGCCGAGCAGTTCGAGGAGCACCTCGCGGCGCCCCGCCGACTCGGCGCAGAACAGCACGCGGCCGGGGTAGCTTTCCAGGAAGCGGCGCAGCGCGGCGAGCGGCTCGCCGGCCTTGGCCTGCAGCGCCAGGTCGGGCAGCGCGCGGGCGGCGAAGCGTTCGCGGCCGACGCCGGGCTCCAGGTCGTGCGGGTCGGCGACCACCCGCGGCCAGCCCTTGAGGCGGGCGAAGCAGTCCTCGACCGGCAGGAACAGCTCGGCCGGCGGCAGCAGCGGCCGCTCGGGATCGTGACGGCGGTCCTCGTAGCGGCTGCGCACGTCGCTCCAGAAGTGCTCGGCGGCCTGCTCGATGCCGGGCAGGGAGAACACCTGGGTGTCGGCCGGCAGGTAGTCGAACAGCGTGGCGCTCTGCTCGAAGAACAGCGGCAGGTAGTACTCGATGCCGGCCGGCAGCAGGCCGCTGGACAGGTCCTGGTACAGCGGGCAGCGCCGGTAGTCGACGTCGAAGCGCTCGCGGAAGCGCGCGCGGAAGTCGGCCACCGCCTTCTTCTCCAGCGGGAACTCGCGGGCGGGCAGCAGGCGCACCGAGTCGACCTTGTCCACCGAGCGCTGGGTTTCCGGGTCGAAGGTGCGCAGCGTCTCGATCTCGTCGTCGAACAGGTCGATGCGATAGGGCTGCGCGCTGCCCATCGGGAACAGGTCGAGCAGCGCGCCGCGCACGGCGAACTCGCCGTGCTCGTAGACGGTGTCCACGCAGCGGTAGCCGGCCGCTTCCAGGCGCGCGCGCATGTCGTCGACGTCGAGCTTCTGGCCGACGTCGAGCACCAGGCTGGAGCCGAGCAGGAAGGCCGGCGGCGGCAGGCGGTGCAGGGCGGTGGCGATCGGCACCACCAGCACGCCGTGCTTGAGTTCGGGCAGGCGGTAGAGCGCGGCGATGCGCTGCGAGATGATGTCCTGGTGCGGCGAGAACAGGTCGTAGGGCAGGGTTTCCCAGTCGGGGAAGTGCAGCACCGGCAGTTCGGGGGCGAAGAAGCGCAGCTCCTCCTGCAGGCGCTCGGCGCTCTGGCTGCCCTCGGTGAGCAGCAGGGTGAAGCGCTTGGCGGCGCTCGCCGCTTCGGCGATGGCCAGGCTCTGGGCGGCACCGGGCAGGTTGCCCCAGTGCTGTTTGCCGGCAGCGGCCGGCAGGCTCGGAAGACGCAGTACGGTCACGGTCGGCTCGGGGTGGCGACAAAGGCCGGATTGTAGCGGGCGAGCGCGCCGGCTGTCAGTGCTGGCGGGGGTACGTTGCCCGAACGCGTTGGGGCCGTCATAATGTAGCCCTTTTCGTCATCTCCTACATGTGGAAGGTATCGCCCGTGACCCAGAAGACCGACCAGTGCCTTGGTGAGTGGATTGACCGCGAGGCCCTCGCTGAGGCCATGATTCCGCTGATCGGCCAGCTCTACCGCAACAACAATGTGGTGACTTCGATCTACGGCCGTGGGCTGATCAAGCGTTCGGTGATCGGCATCCTCAAGGCGCACCGCTTCGCCCGTCAGATCGACGACGCCGAGCTGTCGGTGCACGACACCTTCCCGATCCTGCAGGTGCTGTCCACCCTCGAGCTGGGCGCCGCTTCCGTCGACCTGGGTCGCATGGCGGTCAAGTTCAAGCAGGAAGGCAACGGCCGCAGCGTCGAGCAGTTCGTCCGCGAAGAGCTGGCCGACGTGGTCGGCAAGCAGGGCAGCATCCAGCACCAGGGCACCGACGTGGTGCTGTACGGCTTCGGTCGCATCGGCCGCCTGCTGGCGCGCATCCTGATCGAGAAGACCGGCGGCGGCGACGGCCTGCGCCTGCGCGCCATCGTCGTGCGCAAGGGCGCCGCCAACGACCTGGTCAAGCGTGCCAGCCTGCTGCGCCGCGACTCGGTGCATGGTCCGTTCAACGGCACCATCACCATCGACGAGGAAAACAACACCATCCTCGCCAACGGCAACCTGATCCAGGTGATCTACTCCAACGATCCGACCTCGGTGGACTACACCGCCTACGGCATCAAGGACGCCATCGTCGTCGACAACACCGGCAAGTGGCGCGATGCCGAAGGCCTGGCCCAGCACCTGAAGTGCCCGGGCGCCGCTCGCGTGGTGCTGACCGCGCCGGGCAAGGGCGAGATCAAGAACATCGTCCACGGCATCAACAGCAGCCTGATCACTCCGGAAGACAAGATCCTGTCCGCCGCCTCCTGCACCACCAACGCCATCGTGCCGGTGCTGAAAGCGGTGTACGACAAGTTCGGCATCGCCCATGGTCACGTGGAGACCGTGCACTCCTACACCAACGACCAGAACCTGATCGACAACTTCCACAAGGGCGATCGCCGTGGTCGCAGCGCGCCGCTGAACATGGTGATCACCGAGACCGGTGCTGCCACCGCTGCCGCCAAGGCCCTGCCGGTGCTCAAGGGCAAGCTGACCGGCAACGCCATTCGCGTGCCGACCCCGAACGTCTCCATGGCCATCCTCAACCTGACCCTGGAGAAGGCCACCTCCCGCGAGGAGATCAACGAGTACCTGCGCTACATGGCGCTGCACTCGGAGCTGAGCAAGCAGATCGACTTCACCAACTCGCCGGAAGTGGTCTCCACCGACTTCGTCGGTTCCCGTCACGCCGGCGTGGTCGATGCCGAAGCCACCATCTGCAACGACAACCGCGTCGTGCTGTACGTGTGGTACGACAACGAGTTCGGCTACAGCTGCCAGGTGGTGCGCGTGCTGGAAGACATGGCCGGGGTCAACCCGCCGTCCTTCCCGCGCTGATCCGCGCCGGGCATCGCAGGTAACACAGAACGGGAGCTTCGGCTCCCGTTTTGCGTTTCTGCGCGGGCGGCGCGTTCTGGTCGGCTTCTTGCAGGACGATTGGCTTCTGCCCGTGCTGCCGTGGGCGCTCCGGCGGCGGGGGTGTCAAGTACAAGGTCTTTTGCATGAGGGGGTGTGTCATGGCGAGTGGGATGGGTTCACCATTGCCGTTGAAAAGAGCGGTCGGCGTGGCGCAGGCGATGGCCGTCCGCGGCGTGCGGAGGGTGGCGCGATGAGGCTGGGCCGACAACTGCAGGCGCTGTTGCTGGTCGCCGCCGGCGTGTTCACCCTGGCGGGCTGCCAGCGTGGCGAGCCGCTGGAGACCTTCGGTGGCCCGACCATGGGCAGCACCTATTCGATCAAGTACGTGCGCGGCCAGGGCGTGGCGGAGGCGCGGACCCTGCAGGCCGGCGTCGAGGCGATCCTCGCCGAGGTCGACCGGCAGATGTCCACCTACCGCGACGATTCGCTGATCGAGCGCTTCAACCTGGCGCCGGCCGGCACCTGCATGGCGATGCCGGGCGAGGTGCTGGCGCTGGTGCGTCTCGGCGAGAGCCTGTCGCAGCAGAGCGACGGCGCCTTCGACCTCACCGTGGAGCCGCTGCTCGATCTGTGGGGCTTCGGCCCGCGCGGGCGCGGCGAGCGGGTGCCCTCGGCCGAGGCGATCGCCGCGGCGCGTCAGCGGGTCGGCCATGTCCACCTGCACATCGACGGCGAGCGACTGTGCAAGGACGCCGATACCCAGGTCGACTTCAACAGCATCGCCGCCGGCCATGCCGTGGACCGCATCGCCGCCTGGCTGGAAGGGCAGGGGGTGACCAGCTACCTGGTGGAGGCCACCGGCGAGCTGAAGGCGCGCGGGCGCAAGCCGGATGGCTCGGCCTGGCGCATCGCCATCGAGGAGCCGCGCGACGACGCGCGCGTGGCGCAGCGGGTGCTCGAGCTGGACGGCTACGGGGTGTCGACGTCGGGTGACTACCGCAACTATTTCGAGGAAAATGGGCGGCGTTATTCGCATACCCTGGACCCGCGCCGCGGTGCGCCCATCGCCCACAAGCTGGCGGCGGTCACCGTGGTGCATCCGCAGGCGCTGATGGCCGACGGGCTGTCCACCCTGCTGATGGTGCTGGGGCCGCAGGAGGGCGAGGCCTGGGCCGAGCGCCAGGGCATCGCGGCATTTTTCGTTACCCGCGAGGGGGGCGGTTTCGTCACCCACGCGACCAAGGCTTTCGCGGCGCTGGCAGCGGCGCCCGAGGATCGACGATGACTTGGCAATTGGCTTTTACGCTGATGTTCGCGCTGGTGTGCGCTCGCGCCGGCGCGGGTATCATGCGTGCGTCGATCGCCGGCTCCCGCGGCATCGCCGGCTCGCTCCCCGTGCGGGGCGGGTGCTCGCAGCGCGCCAGCGAGCCGTGCGCGCAGAGCAAGGATGCGGGCCGCGGCGAACAGCTGCCGGCCCAGGTGCGATCCTCGGCAAATCAATCCCGGCGGGGCAGTGGCGATCACTGCCCCGTTTTTATTTCGGCTCCGCCGCAGGCCAGGTGGCCTGCCGCGACAGTGCGGTGCCAAATGTGAGGCCCGCCCTGTGGCGGGTTGCAGTTTGTCCCTGAAGGAGTAGCAGATGGCTGTCTACAACTATGACGTGGTGGTGCTGGGCTCGGGCCCGGCAGGCGAGGGGGCGGCGATGAGCGCCGCCAAGAGCGGGCGCAAGGTGGCGGTGGTCGACAGCCGCAAGCTGGTCGGAGGCAACTGCACCCACCTCGGCACCATCCCCTCCAAGGCCCTGCGTCACTCGGTCCGCCAGATCCTGCAGTTCAACACCAACCCCATGTTCCGCCAGATCGGCGAGCCGCGCTGGTTCTCCTTCCCGGACGTGCTGAAGAGCGCCGAGCTGGTGATCGACAAGCAGGTCGCCTCGCGCACCGGCTACTACGCGCGCAACCGTATCGACGTGTTCTTCGGCACCGCCAGCTTCGCCGACGCCAATACCATCGAGGTGGTGGGCAGCAACGGCGTGGTGGAAAAACTGGTGACCAAGCAGGTGGTGATCGCCACCGGCTCGCGTCCGTACCGCCCGGCCGACGTCGACTTCAGCCACCCGCGGATCTACGACAGCGACACCATCCTGACCCTCAGCCACACCCCGCGCCGGATGATCATCTACGGAGCCGGGGTGATCGGCTGTGAATACGCGTCGATTTTCAGCGGCCTCGGCGTGCTGGTCGACCTGATCGACAACCGCGACCAGTTGCTCAGCTTCCTCGACGACGAGATCTCCGATGCGCTGAGCTACCACCTGCGCAACAACAACGTGCTGATCCGTCACAACGAGGAGTACGAGCGCATCGAGGGCCAGGACCACGGCGTGGTGCTGCACCTCAAGTCCGGCAAGAAGATCAAGGCCGACGCCCTGCTGTGGTGCAACGGCCGGACCGGCAACACCGACAAGCTGTCCCTGGAGAACGTCGGCATCGAGGCCAACAGCCGCGGGCAGATCGCCGTCGACAAGCACTATCGCACCAGCGTGCCGAACGTCTACGCCGCCGGCGACGTGATCGGCTGGCCGAGCCTGGCCAGCGCCGCCTACGACCAGGGCCGTTCGGCCGCCGGCAACATCGTCGACGGCGACAGCTGGCACTTCGTCAACGACGTGCCGACCGGCATCTACACCATTCCGGAGATCAGCTCGGTCGGCAAGAACGAGCAGGAGCTGACCAAGGAGAAGGTGCCCTACGAGGTCGGCAAGGCGTTCTTCAAGTCGATGGCGCGCGCGCAGATCGCCAACGAGCGCGTCGGCATGCTGAAGATCCTCTTCCACCGCGACACCTTGGCGATTCTCGGCGTGCACTGCTTCGGCTACCAGGCCTCGGAGATCGTCCACATCGGCCAGGCGATCATGAACCAGGAAGGCGAAGGGAATACCATCAAGTATTTCATCAACACCACCTTCAACTACCCGACCATGGCGGAAGCCTACCGGGTGGCGGCGTTCGACGGCCTCAACCGGCTTTTTTGAGCGCCTCCGACCGGTGGCCTGAGCCGGTCGGAGACTGGTCGCTCAGCGATTTCCCAGGATGGCGCTGGCCAAACCGGGAAAGTCTGTGATCAGGCTGTCCACCCCCAGGTCAACGAGTCGGCGCATCAGCGCCGGCTCGTTGACCGTCCATACCGACACGTGCAGGCCTAGCTGCTGCGCTCGGCGCAGGCGCTCGGGGCTGCACAGTGTCCAGTTCAGGGCTAGCAGGCTGCACTGGTAGCGCTGGGCGACCTTCAGCGGATCGAGCCAGGCGTATTCGGCCACCAGGCCGCGGGCCAAGTGCGGTGCCTGCCGTTGCAGCTCGCGCAGCACGGTGCGCGAGCCGCTGGTCACGGTGACCCGGTGGGCCAGGCCGTATTCGCGGGTCAGCGCGACGATCGCCGCCACAGTCTGCGCGGCGCGAACCTTCGAGGCGCTCTTCACCTCCAGCTGCCAGTGCTCGAACGGGCACTGCTCGAACAGCGTGCGCAGGCGCGGAACCGGACAGGGCTGCGGCCAGGCCGGGCCGGCGGCGCGGGCGTCCAGGCGCTCCAGCTCGCTGGCGTTGTGGGCGGCGACCTTGCCGCGCCGGCCGGTGGTGCGCTTGAGGGTCGGATCGTGGATCACCATCAGTTCGCCGTCGGCGGACAGGTGCAGGTCCAGCTCGCAGCGCGTCACGCCGTGCTCGAGGCAGCGCTGGAAGCTGGCGAGGGTGTTTTCCGGGGCTTCGCCCCGCGCGCCGCGGTGGCCGTAGATGAGGGACACGACTGCTCCTTGCTCGATCAGGGGATGCTGCCTTCTAGCACGTCGTCCGGGCTTTGGGGAGAGGGCAGCCGCTGCGCCGTGCGCGGCGGGCGGGCTTTGCGGTAGACTGCCGCCGGTCCGGCGAACTGCCGGACGGGGGTGTGGTCTCTATCGGCGCGCCCCGACCAACGGACGTCTTCCTTTCGCCCGCAAAGCAGCCCGAGCATGTTCAGACCCTTATCCGTGTTTATCGGCATGCGCTACACGCGTGCCAAACGCCGCAACCACTTCATCTCGTTCATCTCGCTCACCTCGATGGTCGGCCTGGCCCTCGGCGTGCTGGTGATGATCCTCGTGCTGTCGGTGATGAACGGCTTCGATCGCGAGTTGCGCACCCGCATCCTCGGCATGGTGCCGCACGCCACCATCAGCGCCAACCAGCCGATCGGCGACTGGCGCGCGCTGGCCGCGCAGGTGGCCCAGCATCCGGAGGTCGAGGCGGTGGCGCCGTTCAGCCAGCTGCAGGGCATGCTCACCCACGGCGGCGGCGTGCAGCCGGTGCTGGTCAACGCGGTACTGCCGGAGGCGGAGAAGAACGTCTCGATCATCGCCCAGCACATGGTGCGCGGTTCGCTGGACGACCTGAAGGACGGCGAGTTCGGGATCATCGTCGGCGAAATCACCGCGCGGCGCTTCGGCGTCAATGTCGGCGACAAGCTGACCTTCATCCTCCCCGAGGCCTCGGTGACCCCGGCCGGGGTGTTCCCGCGCCTCAAGCGCTTCACCGTGGCCGGCGTGTTCAAGGTCGGCGCCGAGCTGGACAGCTCGCTGGCGCTGATCCACGTCGGCGACGCCGCGCGTCTGTCGCACTGGCCGGACAACCAGGTGGAGGGCGTGCGCCTCAAGCTCAAGGACCTGTTCAAGGCGCCCGAGGTGGCCTGGCGCATCGCCGGCCAGCTGGGCGACGACTACGTCGCCCGCGACTGGACGCGCACCCACGGCAGCCTGTTCCAGGCGATCCAGATGGAAAAGACCATGATCGGCCTGCTGCTGCTGCTGATCGTCGCGGTGGCGGCGTTCAACATCATCTCCACCCTGGTGATGGTGGTGACCGACAAGAAGGCCGACATCGCCATCCTGCGCACCCTGGGCATGACCCCGCGGCAGATCATGCTGGTGTTCATGGTCCAGGGCTCGGTGATCGGCGTGGTCGGCACGCTGATCGGCGGCGTGCTCGGGGTGATCTCCGCGCTCAACGTCACCGAGTGGGTGGCCTGGCTGGAGAAGCTGGTGGGGCACAAGTTCCTCAGCTCGGACGTCTACTTCATCAACTACCTGCCGTCGCAGCTGCGCCTCGAGGACGTCGTGCTGATCTGCACGGCGGCGCTGTCGATGAGCTTCCTGGCCACCCTGTACCCGGCCTGGCGCGCGGCGCGTACCCAGCCGGCGGAGGCTCTGCGTTATGAGTAATGACAAGGCGGTGCTGGAGTGCCGCAACCTGGGCAAGCGCTACGAGGAAGGCCCGCAGTCGGTGGAGGTGCTCGCCGGCGTCGAGCTGCAGCTGCTGCCCGGCGAGCGGGTGGCGATCATCGGCAGCTCCGGCTCGGGCAAGACCACCCTGCTCAACCTGCTCGGCGGCCTGGACACCCCCAGCGAGGGCAGCGTGTGGCTGGCCGGCGAGCAGCTCTCCGCGCTCAGCGAGAAGGATCGCGGCCTGCTGCGCAACCGCGCGATGGGCTTCGTCTACCAGTTCCACCACCTGCTGCCGGAGTTCAGCGCGCTGGAGAACGTGTGCATGCCGCTGCTGATCGGCAGCCTGCCGATCGCCGAGGCGCGCCAGCGCGCCGGCGCGCTGCTCGAACGGGTCGGCCTGGGCCATCGCCTCAGCCACAAGCCGGCCGAGCTGTCCGGCGGCGAGCGCCAGCGGGTGGCCATCGCCCGTGCGCTGGTCAACCGGCCGAGCCTGGTGCTGCTCGACGAGCCGACCGGCAACCTCGACCAGCACACCGCGCGCGGCATCCAGGAACTGATGCTGGAGCTGAGCACCTCGCTGCGCACCGCCTTCCTGGTGGTGACCCACGACCCGGCGCTGGCCCAGCAGATGGACCGCGTGCTGCGCCTGGAGGACGGGCGGCTGGTGACGGTCAAGTAGGCGGCGGGCGTGCCGTTCGGCGGCACGGCTGACGGCGCCGGGTGCGCTCAGGCGTCGCGCCGGCGCTGCTGGCGCTTGCGCCAGTGGCGCACTACCCACCAGCGCCAGTAGAGCATGGTCAGGGCGTAGCCGAGGACGGCGCAGCTCAGGCCGACCACCAGCGAGCCGAGCAGCAGCGGCTGCCAGAGGGTGCTTAGCTGGTCGCGGATCCACTCCACGCTGAGATGGGCGGGCAGGCTGATTTCCGGGCGCTGCAGCAGCCAGGAGCCCATCCTGTAGCTGCCGTAGAACATCGGCGGGATGGTGAGCGGGTTGCTCAGCCAGACCAGGCCGAGCGACAGCGGCAGGTTGCCGCGCACCGGGATCGCCAGCGCGGCGGCCAGTAGCATCTGCAGCGGCAGCGGAATGAACGCGGCGAACAGGCCGATGCCCATGGCGCGGGACACCGAGTGGCGATTGAGATGCCACAGGTTGGGCTCGTGGAGCAGCTTGCCGAGAAAGCGCAGGGACTTTTTGCTCCGGATGCGCTCGGGGTCGGGCATGTAACGCTTGAACAGTTCGCGCGGCATGGTGGCTCTCGGCGGGGATGCGCGCGGCTATTATGCACGGATTGTCTGGGCTGGCGACTCGATGGAATGGGGTTGCGGACCGCTTGCCCCCACGCCGCGGGGGGCGCTGGCCGGGACGTTCAAGGATGAATGTCATGCGCTTGGGAATGATCGCGCTCAGCGCCGGCCTGCTGTGCCTGCGCTTTCTGCCGGTGCTGCCGGCTCCGCCCGTGTTGCTGGCGCTGGCGGCGACCGGCCTGCTCCTGCTGCTGTCGCGGCTGTATCCGCTGGGGCTGTTCCTGCTCGGGCTGAGCTGGGCCGCCGGCTCGGCCCAGCTGGCGCTGGACGATCGCCTGCCGGCGGAACTGGACGGCCAGACCCTGTGGCTGCAGGGGCGGGTGGTCGGCCTGCCGGAGCGGAGCGAGGGTGTCGCGCGCTTCTATCTGGAGGAGGCCGAGTCGCGGCGCATGGGGCTGCCGCAGCGCCTGCGCCTGTCCTGGTACGGCGCACCGCCGCTGCTCGCCGGCGAGGTCTGGCGGCTGGCGGTGAACCTCAAGCGCCCGCGCGGACTGGTCAATCCGCAAGCCTTCGACTACGAGGCCTGGCTGACCGCCCGGCGCATCGGCGCCACCGGCACGGTCAAGGCCGGCGAGCGCCTGAGTGCGGCCGGCGGACCGACCGGCTGGCGCGACGACCTGCGCCAGCGCCTGCTGGCGGTGGAGGCGCGGGGGCGCGCCGGCGGCCTGGCCGCCCTGGTGCTGGGCGACGGCTCGGGATTGAGCGATGCCGACTGGCGGATTCTGCAGGCGACCGGCACCGTACACCTGCTGGTGATTTCCGGACAACACGTGATGCTGCTGGGCGGGCTGCTGTATGCCCTGGTGCTCGGCCTGTTCCGCCTGGGCTGGTGGCCGCGGCGCTGGCCCTGGCTGCCGTGCGCCTGCGGGCTGTCCATGCTCGGCGCGCTGGGCTACGGCCTGCTGGCCGGCTTCGAGGTGCCGGTGCAGCGCGCCTGCGCCATGCTCGCCGTGGTGCTGCTGTGGCGCTGGCGGTTCCTCCATCTGGGCATCTGGCAGCCGCTGCTGGCCGCCCTGACCCTGGTGCTGCTGTGGGAGCCGCTGGCCGGCCTGCAGTCGGGCTTCTGGTTGTCGTTCGCCGCGGTGGCCTTGCTGGCGTGGTGTTGCAGCGGGCGCCTGGCGGCGCCGGCGGGCTGGCGCTTGCTGTTGCGCGTGCAGTGGGCGATGACCCTGGGCCTGTTGCCGCTGCTGCTGGCGCTGGGCCTGCCGGTCAGCCTCAGCGGGCCGCTGGCCAACCTGCTGGCGGTGCCCTGGGTGGGCATCGGCGTGGTGCCGCTGGCCTTGCTGGGAACGCTGCTGCTGCCGTTGCCCGTTGTTGGTTCCAGTCTGCTGTGGCTGGCCGGCCTCCAGCTGGAGTGGCTGTTTCGCCTGCTGGCCTGGCTGGCGGAGCTCGCGCCCGCCTGGCAGTTCGCGGCCGCGCCCGGCTGGGCGATCGGCCTGGGGCTGTGTGGCGCGCTGCTGGCCCTGTTGCCGGCGGGGGTGCCGCTGCGCCTGTGCGGCGCGTTGCTGCTGTTGCCGATGCTGTTTCCCGCGCCGCCGGAGGTGCCGGCCGGACAGGCCGAGGTGCGGGTGCTGGACGTGGGGCAGGGGCTGGCGGTGCTGGTGCGCACCCGCGGCCATGTCCTGCTCTACGACGCCGGCCCGGCCAGTCGCGGTTTCGACAGCGGCGAGAAGGTGGTGCTGCCGGTAGTGCGCGGGCTCGGCGTGCGCGCGCTGGACCTGCTGCTGCTCAGCCACGCCGACCAGGACCATGCCGGCGGCGCTGCCGCGATCCTCGACGGGCTGCCGGTGGTGCGCCTGCTCAGCGGCGAAGCATCGGCCCTGCGCCTGGCGCGTCCGGCCGAAGAGTGCCGCGACGGTGAGCACTGGCACTGGGATGGCGTGCAGTTCGGCACCTGGCGCTGGGCGGCGGCGGACAACCCCAACGACGGTTCCTGCCTGCTGCGCGTCGAGGCCCGCGGCGAGCGGCTGCTGCTGACCGGCGACATTGGCGTGGCCGGCGAGCGCCAACTGCTCGGCGACGGACGCGACCTGCACGCCGACTGGCTGCTGGCCGCCCATCACGGCAGCCGCGGCTCCTCTTCGGCGGCCTTCGTCGCGGCGGTGGCGCCGCGGGCGGTACTACTGTCGCGCGGTTGGCACAATCCGTTCGGTCATCCGCATCCGGCGGTCCTGGCGCGCTATCAGGCCGCGGGAGCGCTGATTTACGATAGCGCCCGCCTGGGCGCCCTGTCTCTGCGCCTGGGCAGCGGGGGCGAGGCCACGGCCGAGCGCGCCCAGGCCCGCTTCTGGCGGGAAAAATGAGAACGGGCGCGAGCGGCGCAGCGCCGCCGCTGTGCTAGAGTGGCGCCACTTTTTTCAGGGGATTCGCAACTGTGTGGGAACTGGTCAAAGCCGGCGGCTGGATGATGCTGCCGATCATCCTTTCTTCGATCGCCGCGCTCGCCATCATCGTCGAGCGCCTGTGGACCCTGCGTCCGTCGCAGATCACTCCGCCGAACCTGCTGGGCCAGGTGTGGCGCTGGATCCAGGACAAGCAGCTGGACAGCCAGAAGCTCAAGGAGCTGCGTGCCTCCTCGCCGCTGGGCGAGGTGCTCGCCGCCGGCCTGGCCAACTCCAAGCACGGCCGCGAGATCATGAAGGAGTGCATCGAGGAGGCCGCCGCCCGCGTCATCCATGACCTGGAGCGCTACCTCAACGCGCTCGGCACCATCGCCGGCATCGCGCCGCTGCTCGGCCTGCTCGGCACCGTGCTGGGCATGATCCAGATCTTCAGCGGCTTCATGGGCAGCGGCATGGCCAACGCGCCGGTGCTGGCCGGCGGCATCTCCACCGCGCTGATCACCACCGCCGCCGGCCTGATGGTGGCGATCCCCGCGCTGTTCTTCCATCGCTACCTGCAGCGCCGGGTCGACGAGCTGGTGGTCGGCATGGAGCAGGAAGCTATCCGCCTGGTGGAAGTGGTGCAGGGCGATCGCGACGTCGATCTGGCCGAGGGCGACAAGCGGTGAAGTTCCGGCGCAAACCTCGGGAAAACATCGAGATCAACCTGGCTTCGCTGCTCGATGTGGTATTCATCCTGTTGCTGTTCTTCGTGGTGAGCAGCACCTTCACCCGCGAGTCGCAGCTCAAGGTCGAGCTGCCGCAGGCCGAGAGTGCCGAGGTGGCTCAGGAAGCGCCGGCCAAGTCGCTGGAAATCACCATCGCCGCCGACGGCAGCTATGCGCTCAACGGCCAGGCGCTGGTCAAGAGCGACCTGGTCACCCTGACCAACGCCCTGCAGCACGAATCCGCCGGCGACAACAGCCTGCCGGTGGTGATCAGCGCCGATGCCCGCACGCCGCACCAGGCGGTGATCACCGCCATGGACGCGGCCGGCAAGCTGGGCTTCTCCCGCCTGCGCATCAGCACCGTCGAAGCCACTCCGGCCAAGCCCTGATGGCGTTGGCCGAGCGTCTGGCGGCGGCCTGGTACGCGGGCCATCCGGCCCTGGTCCTGCTGCGCCCGCTGGAGGCGCTGTACCGGCGGGTGGTCGAGCGGCGGCGCGCCGACTTCGTCGCCGGGCGCAAGCCGGCCTGGCGCGCGCCGGTGCCGGTGATCGTGGTCGGCAACATCACCGTCGGCGGCACCGGCAAGACGCCGATGATCCTCTGGCTGATCGAACACTGCCGCGCCCGCGGCCTGCGCGTCGGCGTGGTCAGCCGCGGCTACGGCGCACGGCCGCCGCGCCTGCCCTGGCGGGTGCGCGCCGGGCAGAGCGCCGGCGAGGCCGGCGACGAGCCGCTGATGATCGTCGAGCGCAGCGGCGTGCCGCTGATGATCGACCCCGCCCGCCCGCGCGCAGTGCAGGCGCTGCTCGCCGAGGAGCCGCTGGACCTGATCCTCTGCGACGACGGCCTGCAGCACTACCGGCTGGCGCGCGACCTCGAGCTGGTGCTGATCGACGCCGCCCGCGGCCTCGGCAACCGTCGCTGCCTGCCGGCCGGTCCGCTGCGCGAGCCGCTGGAGCGCCTGGCCGCGGTGGATGCCTGTCTGGTCAACGGCGCTGCCGAAGACGGTGCGGCCGGGTTCGCCTTCAACCTGCGTCCGGCCGCGCTGGTCAACCTGGCCAGCGGCGAGCGCCGCGCGCTCGACAGCCTGCCGGCGGGGCAGGCGGTGCACGCGGTGGCCGGCATCGGCAACCCGCAGCGTTTCTTCGCGACCCTCGAGGCGCTACACTGGCGCCCGGTTCCGCATGCCTTTGCCGACCACGCGGCCTACGGCCCCGAGGATCTGCGCTTCAGTCCGGCCCTGCCGCTGCTGATGACCGAGAAGGATGCGGTGAAATGCCGGGGATTCGCCGCCGCGGACTGGTGGTATCTGGCCGTCGACGGCCAGCCGTCGCCGGCCTTCGTGGCGTGGTTCGACGAGCAGCTCGCGCGCCTGTTGCCACGCTGACGCCGGCGGGTCCCCCTGATTCCCCTGTTCAGGACTGGACCATGGACCCGAAACTCCTCGATATTCTCGCCTGCCCGCTGTGCAAGGGCCCGCTCAAGCTGAGCGACGACAAGTCCGAGCTGATCTGCAAGGCCGATGCCCTGGCCTTCCCGGTGCGCGACGGCATCCCGGTGATGCTGGAAGGCGAGGCGCGCAGCCTGACCGTCGACGAGCGCCTCGACAAATGAGCGTGCCGTTCACCGTCGTCATCCCCGCCCGCTACGCTTCCACCCGCCTGCCCGGCAAGCCGCTGCAGGACATCGCCGGCAAGCCGATGATCCAGCACGTCTGGGAGCAGGCGCGGCGCAGCGCGGCCAGCCGCGTGGTGGTGGCCACCGACGATGCGCGCATCGTCGAGGCCTGCCAGGCGTTCGGTGCCGAGGTGCTGCTGACCCGCGCCGAGCACAACTCCGGCACCGACCGGCTGGCCGAGGTGGCCAGCCAGCTCGGCCTGCCCGCCGACGCCATCGTGGTCAACGTGCAGGGCGACGAACCGCTGATCCCGCCGGCGATCATCGACCAGGTTGCCGCCAACCTGGCGGCCCATCCGGAGGCCGGCATCGCCACCCTCGGCGAGCCGCTCCGCGATGCCGCCCAGCTGTTCAATCCCAACGTGGTCAAGCTGGTCAGCGATGCCAACGGCCTGGCGCTGACCTTCAGCCGCGCGCCGCTGCCGTGGGCGCGTGATGCCTTCGCCGTCGACCGCGAGCAACTGCCGGAAGGCGTGCCGTTCCGCCGTCATATCGGCATCTACGCCTACCGCGCCGGCTTCCTCCACGACTTCGTCGCCTGGGGCCCGTGCTGGCTGGAGGACACCGAGTGCCTGGAGCAGTTGCGCGCCCTGTGGCATGGCGTGCGCATTCACGTCGCCGACGCCCTCGAGGCGCCGCCGGCCGGGGTGGACACGCCGGAAGACCTGCAGCGCGTGCGCCAGTTGCTGGGAGCCTGAGGTGCGCGTGCTGTTCGTCTGCCTGGGCAACATCTGCCGTTCGCCGACCGCCGAGGGCGTGCTGCGCCACAAGCTGCAGCAGGCCGGTCTCGCCGGGCGGGTGACGGTGGACTCCGCTGGCACCGGCGCCTGGCACGTCGGCAAGGCGCCGGATCCGCGCACCCGCGCCGCCGCCGAGCAGCGCGGCTATCTGCTGCATGAGCTGCGCGCCCGCCAGGTCGAGGCGGAGGATTTCCGCCGCTTCGACCTGATCCTCGCCATGGATCGCGACAACCTGCGCGAGCTGCAGCGCCTGCGCCCGGCGGCCGGCGGCGCCGAACTCGACCTGTTCCTGCGTCGCGGCGGGCTGGCCGAGCACGAGGTGCCCGACCCCTACTACGGCGGCGAGGCTGGCTTCGAGCGCGTGCTGGACATGGTCGAGCTGGCCTGCGACCGCCTGGTCGCGCAATTCCGGGAGGCGCTGTGAGCCTGTCAGTCCACGAGCGGCATTCGCTGCAACCCTTCAACACCTTCGGCGTGGCGGTGTCGGCGCGCTGGTATGCCGAGGCGAGCAGCGACGCCGAGGTGCGCGAGGCGCTGGACGCGGCCTGCGCGCGCGACGCCGAGCTGTTCGTCATCGGCGGCGGCAGCAACCTGCTGCTCACCGGCGACCTCGACGCCTTCGTGCTGCGCATGGTCAGCCGCGGCCGGCGTCTGCTGGGCGAGGATGGCGGCCGCGTGCTGGTCGAGGCCGAGGCCGGCGAACCCTGGCATCCCTTCGTGCGGTGGACCTTGGAGCAGGGCCTGGCCGGTCTGGAGAACCTCAGCCTGATTCCTGGCACCGTCGGCGCCGCGCCGGTGCAGAACATTGGCGCCTATGGGGTCGAGCTCAAGGACGTGCTGCACAGCGTGGTGGCGCTAGATCGCGCCAGCGGCGAGCTGCGCGAGTTCCTCGCCGACGAGTGCGCCTTCGCCTACCGCGACAGCCGCTTCAAGCACGAGAGCGGGCGCTGGCTGATCCTGCGGGTGCGCTTTGCCCTGCGTCGCGAGGCCGTCCTGCACCTGGATTACGGCCCGGTGCGCCAGCGCCTGGCCGAGCAGGGCATCGCCAGCCCGACGCCACTGGACGTCAGTCGAGCGATCTGCGCGATCCGCGCGGAAAAGCTGCCCGACCCGCAGGTGCTGGGTAACGCCGGCAGTTTCTTCAAGAACCCGCTGGTCGCCGAGGCGCAGGCGGCGCGGCTGCGCGAGCGCTGGCCGGGGCTGGTGGCCTATCCGGCCGGTAGCGGCCAGGTCAAGCTGGCGGCCGGCTGGCTGATCGAGCAGGCCGGCTGGAAAGGCTACCGCGACGGCGACGCCGGCGTGCATAGCCTGCAGGCGCTGGTGCTGGTCAATCACGGCGCCGCCAGTGGCGCGCAGTTGCTGGACTTGGCGCGGCGCATCCAGGCGGATGTCCGCCAGCGCTTCGGCGTCGAGCTGGAGATCGAGCCGGTGGTGCGCTGAGTCGGCGCCGCGCCGGCTGGCTGCATCGCGGCGTCGGGCAATAAATAAAAAAGGGGGAATGCCAAGGCATTCCCCCTTTTTTGTCCGCGGGCAGAGCCCAGGCCGTCAGGCCTGGGGCTTGCCTTCGCCTTCGGTCGGCGCTGCCGGGCTGGCGCTGCCTTCGGCCTCGGTGGTCTCGGCCTGGGCCGGCGCGTTGCTGGTGGCGATCGGCTCGGCCTCGCTGGCGGCGGCCTCACCGGTCACTTCGCCGGCAGCTGCCTCGGCCGGGCTCTCGACCACAGCGCTGCTGGGTGCGGCTTCGACCGCGGCCTCGGCAACCGTCTCGGCGATCGCCGGGACGGCTTCGTTGGCCGGAGCCGCAGCTTCTGCAGCGGCCGGGGCTGCGGTTTCTGCGACCGGCGTGGCGGCTTCGCTGCTTGGGGCGGCTGCGGCGGCCTGGCGGGCGGCTTCCTCGGCCTCGCGGGCCAGACGCTCAGCTTCGCGACGACGGCGACGCTCGCGCGGATCGTTGGCGGCGCGACCGCCGCTGACGACCGGGGCCTCTTCTTCTTCGCTGACCACCGGCGCGGCGGCCGCGGTTTCGGTCTCGGCCGCTTCGACAGCGATCTCTGTCGCAGGTTGTACCTCGGCGCTGGTGGTCGAGGTTTCTGCGGGGCTGGCCACCGGGGCCTCGGCTACGCTTTCGGCAGCGGGGGCGGCGGCTTCGCTCGGCTCGGCGAGCGCACCGATCACTTCGCTTGCCGCTGCTGTGGCGACGGTGCCTGCGGCAGTGAGCGCAATGGCTTCAGCGACGGAGGCTTCCTCGCCCAGTTCTGCACCGGCCTCACGCTGGCGCTCGCGGCGGTTGCTGCGACGACGCTGGCCGCGCGAACGACGGC
>DASQBU010000324.1:0-3109 GCA_035635035.1 Pseudomonas sp. | reverse complement strand
GGAGGACGGGCGCATCCATCCGCAGCGCCTGGCCAGCTACCGGCACATCCTCGCCAGCCTGCCCAAGGACGAATACTGAGTCCGAGCCCCGGGGGCGCTCGGCACAGCCTTGTTCCCCCGGCGGCACATTTCAGTACACTCGCCGTTTTCCCTGTCCCCCGGAGCCCGCCATGCCCGCCTTTTCCGACCTGCCGCTGGTCATCGAGCCCAGCGACCTGGCCAGCCGCCTGAGCGCGCCGGAGCTGATCCTGGTCGACCTGACCAGCGCCGCCCGATACGCCGAAGGGCATATCCCCGGTGCGCGGCATGTCGACACCAAGCGCACCCAGCTCGGCCAGCCGCCGGCGCCCGGCCTGCTGCCGGTGTGGAGCGACTTCCAGGCGCTGCTCGGCGAGCTGGGCCACCGTCCCGACGCCGTGTACGTGCTGTACGACGACGAGGGCGGCCCCTGGGCCGGGCGCTTCGGCTGGCTGCTCGACCTGATCGGCCACCGCCACTGGCACCACCTGAACGGCGGCCTGAGCGCCTGGCTGGCCGAGGGCCGCGAACTGTCCACCGCGGTGCCGGCACCGGTCGGCGGCCCGGTCGCGGTGCAGCCGTGCGCCGACGTGCTGGCCACCCGCGAATACCTGCTCGAACACCTCGGCGACCCGCAGCTGCTGGTGTGGGACGCCCGCTCGCCGGAGGAGTATCGCGGCGAGAAGGTCCAGGCGGCCAAGGGCGGGCACATCCCCGGCGCGATCAACCTGCCATGGACCGACTGCCAGGATCGCCAGCGCGCCCTGCGCCTGCGCGAGGACCTGCGCGAGCTGCTCGCCGCGCGCGGCATCACCCCGGACAAGCAAATCGTCACCCACTGCCAGACCCACCGCCGCTCCGGCTTCACCTACATGGCGATGCGCGCGCTGGGCTACCCGAACATCAAGGCCTATGCCGGTTCCTGGTCGGAATGGGGCAACCATCCCGACACGCCGGTGGAAATCTAAGGATCCGCCCATGACTCCCAAAGAACGCCTGTTCCTCCTCGGCCAGTACCTGCTGCCGCACCACACCCTGTCGCGACTGATCGGCCTGGCCGCCGAATGCCGCGCCGAGTGGTTCAAGAACCCGCTGATCAGTTGGTTCGTGCGCCGCTATCAGGTCGACATGAGCGAGGCCGAGGTCGGCAATCCGCACGCCTACGAGCACTTCAACGCCTTCTTCACCCGCGCCCTGCGCGACGGCGCGCGACCGCTGGACGCCACTCCCGGGGCGATCCTCAGCCCGGCCGACGGCGCGATCAGCCAGCTCGGCCCGATCGAGCACGGCCGCATCTTCCAGGCCAAGGGCCACAGCTTCAGCGTGCTGGAGCTGCTCGGCGGCGACGCCGAGATGGCCGCGCCGTTCATGGGCGGCCAGTTCGCCACCGTCTACCTGTCGCCCAAGGACTACCACCGCGTGCACATGCCGCTGGCCGGCACCCTGCGCGAGATGGTCTACGTGCCGGGCAAGCTGTTCTCGGTCAACGGCTTCACCGCCGAGAACGTCCCCGAGCTGTTCGCCCGCAACGAGCGGGTGGTCTGCCTGTTCGACACCGAGCGCGGGCCGATGGCCGTGGTGCTGGTCGGCGCGATGATCGTCGCCAGCGTCGAGACGGTGTGGGCCGGCCTGGTCACCCCGCCCAAGCGCGCACTCAAGCACTTCCGCTACGGCGCGGCGGCGCAGGAGCCGATCCATCTGGAGAAGGGCGCCGAACTCGGCCGCTTCAAGCTCGGCTCCACCGCCATCGTACTGTTCGGCCCCGAGCAGGTGCGCTGGGCCGAAGGGCTGGACGCCGGCAGCGCGGTGCGCATGGGCCAGCAGCTGGCCCTGCCGCTGAGCTGATCCGCCAGAAGCGGAAGCAAAGCCAGACACCCGCGGCGCCGTTCGGATAGACTCCGGTCCTGGCGCCGCCGGTCCCGCAGGCCCGCGGCGCCAGCGCGAGACGAACGCCCATCCGCCTTGGACCCGCCCCATGGACCTGCACACTTCCTACGATCTGCTGCGCGTCACACCGCCGGACCTGCCCGCCCTGAGCTTCGCCGCCGCCAAGCCGGCGGCCGTCGGCGCCTGGCTGGCCGAGCTGCCCAAGGCCAACCTCGGCGAAACCGCCCGCCGCCTGTACACCGCCCTGCAGGAGCTCAACCGCCTGCAGACCCCGCCGGCCAACCGCCTGCAACTGCTCGAGCTGCTGCAACCGGAAGTGCAATTCGCCTGCGCCCAGCTGGAGCGCCACCTGCGCAATCAGGTGGTCATTCTCGACGCCCGGCGCCAGCAGATCGCCACCCTCAGCCAGACCCTGCAGCAGCAGCTGGCGCGCGCAGCCAAGCTGACCGCCAGCGAGGCTCTGCGCCTGCCCGCCAGCGAAGCCGGGACGCTGGCCGGTCGCGCCCTGCTGCTCGCCCTGCAGGGGCTGTACCGTCTGCTGTGCCAGTACTGCCTGCTGTACATTCCGCCGCCCCAGGGCTTCTGGCTGGAGCTGCACCAGCTCTACCGCGCGGCCTCGCGCCAGGGCCTCGAGCGCCTGCCGCTGGCCGCCGGCAAGGGCGCCACGCAGACCATCGAGCAGTGCTACGTGAGCAGCCTGCTGCTCGGCTGCGCCCGCGGCAACCAGTTGCGCCAGCAGGCCATCCAGCTGCTGGGCGAGGCCCTGCCGGCCTGGAGCAGCCGCGCCCGCCTGCAGGACGCCGCCCTGGCCGACAGCCTGTTCGCCTTCGCGCCGAATGCCGACAGCCCGCCGCGCCACACCAGCCTGCTGCAGGACGAGGTGCGGCCCCGGCTGCTCGGGCTGGCGCCGCAGGGCCTGGTCGCCGACCTGCGCGAATACCTGCTGCTCGGCCGCGAGCAGCGCGTCCACGCCAAGTTGCCGGTGCCCCACGGCATCACCGACGAACTGCTGCAGCACCTGTGCATCGCCTGGAGCGCTCCCGCCGAGCGCGCCTTCAACCGCGTCCCCGGCGACGGCAGCCTGAGCGCCTGCATCGGCATCAGCGCCCTGCACTATTTCGCCGCCGGCCGGCGCAGCTTCGCCGAGGTCCTGCAGCTGCCGGACGAGGAGGTCAGCGTCTGCTTCCAGCGCCGCCAGCGCGAG
>DASQBU010000323.1:0-7117 GCA_035635035.1 Pseudomonas sp. | reverse complement strand
GCGGCGCCGATCAGGCCTGCGCTTCGGCCGCCTGCATGCGCGCCAGCTCCTGGGCGTAGAGCGCATCGAAGTTCACCGGGGCGAGCATCAGCGCCGGGAAGGAACCGCGCACCACCAGGCTGTCCAGCGTCTCGCGGGCATAGGGGAACAGCAGGTTCGGGCAGTAGGCACCGAGGGTGTGGCTCATCGAGGCGTTGTCCAGGCCCTTGATCAGGAAGATGCCGGCCTGCTGCACCTCGGCGATGAACGCCACCTCCTCGCCGTTCTTGACGGTGACCGACAGGGTCAGCACCACTTCGTGGAAGTCCTCGCCCAGGTTCTTCTGCCGGGTGTTGAGATCGACGTTGATGCTCGGGCTCCACTCCTGACGGAAGATTTCCGGGCTCTTCGGCGCCTCGAAGGACAGGTCGCGCACGTAGATGCGCTGCAGGGCGAACTGCGGCTGCTCGTTGGCGGCGGTATTGGCTTGCTCGGTCATGGTCGCTTCCTTGTTGGTATCCAGAAATGGGGGTCAGCCCTGCAGCAGCGCGTCGAGCTTGCCGGCGCGCTCCAGGGCATGCAGGTCGTCGCAGCCGCCGACGTGGGTGGCGCCGATCCAGATCTGCGGCACCGAGGTCTTGCCGGCCTTGCGGGCCATTTCCGCGCGCAGCTGCGGCTCGCCGTCGACGTTGATCTCGGTGAACGCCACGCCCTTGCGGCTCAGCAGCTGCTTGGCGCGCATGCAGTAGGGGCAGTAGTCGCTGGAGTAGATGACCACCGGCTGCATGTCACTTCACCACCGGCAGGTTGTCGCCGCGCCAGCTGGCGATGCCGCCGCCCAGGCGGGAGACCTCGTAGCCGGCCTTCTTCAGCACGCTGCACACCACGCCGGCATGCTGGCCCATGGCGTCGACCACGATCAGGGTCTTGCCCTTGTGCTTTTCCAGCTCGGCGAGGCGGCTGGCCAGCTTGTCGTGGGGGATGTTCAGCGCATCGACGATGTGCCCGGTGGCGAACTCCTTGTGCGGACGCACGTCGAGCACCACTGCCTGGCCGGCGTTGAGCAGTGCGGTCAGCTCGCGGCAGCTCAGGCTGCGCCCGCCGCGGCGCGCCTCGTGGGCCAGCAGCAGGGCCAGCAGCACCACGAACAGGGTGCTGAGGACATAGTGGTTAGAGGCAAATTCAATCAGGTGGGCAACCATCGCAGGCATCCGGCACGGTAAAATGGCCCGCAGTATACACAGCCAGTCCGGATGGCTGGAACCGCCGCGCGCCCCGTTCGCCGGGCGAGCGGCGCGCCGCCGTGACGCTGGCGGTTCCAGCCAGTAAACTGGCGCTTTTCCGCCCATTTCCTCACGAGTCGGACGCATGCCTGCCACGCCCAAACCTCTGGTCCTGATCATCCTGGACGGCTTCGGTCACAGCGACAGCCCGGATTACAACGCCATCTTCCACGCCAGCACCCCGGTGTGGGACCGCCTGTGCGCCACTCGCCCGCACGGCCTGATCTCCGGCAGCGGCATGGACGTCGGCCTGCCCGACGGGCAGATGGGCAACTCCGAGGTCGGCCACATGAACCTCGGTGCCGGCCGCGTGGTGTACCAGGACCTGACCCGCGTCACCAAGGCGATCCGCGACGGCGAGTTCTTCGCCAACCCGACGATCAACGCCGCGGTGGACCAGGCGGTGGCCGCCGGCAAGGCGGTGCACATCCTCGGCCTGCTGTCCGACGGCGGCGTGCACAGCCACCAGGAGCACATCGCCGCCATGGTCGAGTCGGCCGCCCGCCGCGGCGCCGAGAAGATCTACCTGCACGCCTTCCTCGACGGCCGCGACACCCCGCCGAAGAGCGCTGCGCCGTCCATCGAGCTGCTCGACGCCACCTTCGCCAAGCTCGGCAAGGGCCGCATCGCCAGCCTGACCGGCCGCTACTTCGCCATGGACCGCGACAACCGCTGGGACCGCGTCGAGCAGGCCTACAACCTGATCGTCGACGGCCAGGGCGAGTTCGCCGCCGCCAGCGCGCTCGAGGGCCTGGAAGCCGCCTACGCGCGCGGCGAGAGCGACGAGTTCGTCAAGGCCACCACCGTCGGCGCGCCGGTCAAGGTGGAAGACGGCGACGCCGTGGTGTTCATGAACTTCCGCGCCGACCGCGCCCGCGAGCTGACCCGCGCCTTCGTCGAGGGCGACGGCTTCGCCGGCTTCGCGCGCCAGCGCGTGCCGCAGCTGGCCGGTTTCGTCATGCTCACCCAGTACGCGGCGAGCATCCCGGCGCCCTGCGCCTTCCCGCCGGAAGCGCTGACCAACGTGCTCGGCGAGTACCTGGCGAAGAACGGCAAGACCCAGCTGCGCATCGCCGAGACCGAGAAGTACGCCCACGTCACCTTCTTCTTCTCGGGCGGGCGCGAGGAGCCGTTCGACGGCGAGGAACGCATCCTCATCCCGTCGCCGAACGTCGCCACCTACGACCTCAAACCGGAGATGAGCGCACCGGAGGTCACCGATCGCATCGTCGAGGCCATCGAACAGCAGCGCTTCGACGTGATCGTGGTCAACTACGCCAACGGCGACATGGTCGGCCACACCGGCGTGTTCCAGGCCGCGGTCAAGGCGGTGGAAACCCTCGACGCCTGCCTCGGCCGCATCGCCACCGCGCTCGACCAGGTCGGCGGCGAGGCGCTGATCACCGCCGACCACGGCAACGTCGAGCAGATGGAGGACGAGGTCACCGGCCAGGCGCACACCGCGCACACCTGCGAGCCGGTGCCCTTCCTCTATTACGGCCCGCGCCAGCTGCGCATCCGCGAGGGCGGCGTGCTGGCCGACGTGGCGCCGACCATGCTCAAGCTGCTGGGCCTGCCGATCCCCGGCGAGATGACCGGCACGCCGCTGGTCGAACTGCTGTAAGGTTCACGCCCCGGCCCGCCCGGGGCGTTTCTTTTGTCGCCCGTCACGGCATACTAGAACGCCCTTCATTCCGGGAACCCGCCCATGCTGCGCGCCGCCCTGTTCGCCCTGCTCGCCTGCTGTCTCGCGCCGGCCGTCGCCGACGAGCGCGCCGACACCCAGCGCCAGCTGGAAGCCGCGCAGAAGGACATCGCCGAGCTGCAGAAGCTGCTCGGCACCCTGCAGCAGGAGAAGTCCGGCGTGCAGACCCAGCTGCAGGGCACCGAGCGCGAGATGGGCACCCTGCAGAAGCAGATCGACGCCCTCGAGCAGCAGCTCAAGGACGGCGAGAACGAGATCCAGCGCCTCGACAGCGAGAAAAAAAAACTCCAGAGCCAGCGCGCTGAACAGCAGAAGCTGATCGCCATCCAGATCCGCGCCGCCTACCAGGGCGGCCGCCAGGAATACCTCAAGCTGCTGCTCAACCAGCAGCAGCCCGAGCAGATCACCCGCAACCTGACCTACCACGAATACCTCAGCCGGGCGCGCAGCGCGCAACTGGCCAGCTTCAACCAGACCCTCAGCCAGCTGCACGCCATCGAGGCCGAGCTGGCCACCCGGCACAGCCTGCTCGCCGGCCAGCAGGTCGAGCTGCAGGACCGCCGCGAGGCGCTGGAAAAGGTCCGCGGCGAGCGCCGCGAGGCGCTGGCCAAGCTCAACAGCGAACTGGGCGACGGCGACCGCAAGCTCAAGGCCCGCCAGCAGGAGCAGGCCAAGCTGGGCGAGGTGCTCAAGACCATCGAGGAAACCCTCGCCCGCCAGGCCCGCGAGGCCGAGGAGCGCCGGCTCGCCGAGGAACGCCGCCTGGCCGAGGCGCGCGCCAAGGCCGCCGCCGAAGCCGAGGCGCAACGCCGCCTGGCCGCCAGCGGCGCCGCCGAGAAGAAGCCGCAGGACCGCCTGCTGCACGACGGTCCGCAGGTTTCCAGCCGCGCGCCGGCCTACGGCGGCCCCTTCGCCCAGGCCCGCGGCCAGCTGCCCTGGCCGGTGGACGGCCGCCTGCTGGCGCGCTTCGGCAGCCCCCGCGACGACGGCCGCCTGAAGTGGGACGGCGTGCTGATCGGCGCCAGCGCCGGCAGCCAGGTGCACGCCATCCACGGCGGCCGCGTGGTGTTCGCCGACTGGCTGCGCGGCGCCGGCCTGCTGCTGATCGTCGACCACGGCGACGGCTATCTCAGCCTTTACGGCCATAATCAGAATTTGTTGAAGGAAGCCGGCGACCTGGTCAAGGCCGGCGAAGCCATCGCCACCGTTGGCAACAGCGGTGGCCAGGATACCCCGGCGCTGTACTTCGCCATCCGCCAGCAGGGCCAGCCCAGCGACCCGCTGCGCTGGTGCCGCGCACAAGGCTGACCGCACGCCCATTCAGGAGTTGCCCCATGTCGTCGCGTTTTCGTCTCTCCGCCCTGGCCCTGTCCCTCGCGCTGCTCGGCACCGCGCCGCTGCTGCCGGCGGCGGAGCCTGCCGCCGCCCACCCGGCGCCGGCCGCGACCGGCAAGGCCACCCTGCCGCTGGACGAACTGCGCACCTTCGCCGAGGTGCTCGACCGCATCAAGACCGCCTATGTCGAGCCGGTCGACGACAAGACCCTGCTGGAAAACGCCATCAAGGGCATGCTCAGCAACCTCGACCCGCACTCGGCCTACCTCGACCCGCAGGAGTTCCAGGAACTGCAGGAAAGCACCAGCGGCGAATTCGGCGGCCTGGGCATCGAGCTCGGCATCGACGACGGCCAGCTCAAGGTGGTCTCGCCGATCGACGACACCCCGGCGGCGCGCGCCGGCATCGAGGCGGGCGATCTGATCGTCAAGATCGACGGTCAGCCGACCAAGGGCTGGACCCTGGTGCAGGCGGTCGACAAGCTGCGCGGCAAGGCCGGCACCAAGGCCGAGCTGACCCTGGTGCGCGAGGGCGGCAAGCCGTTCACCGTCAAGCTCGAGCGCGCGGTGATCAAGGTGCGCAGCGTGAAGAGCGAACTGCTGGAGAAGAACTACGGCTACCTGCGCATCACCCAGTTCCAGGTCAACAGCGGCGAGGAAGTCGCCAAGGCGCTGGCCAAGCTGAGGAAGGACAACGGCGGCAACAAGCTCGCCGGCCTGGTCCTCGACCTGCGCAACAACCCCGGCGGCGTGCTGCAGTCGGCGGTGCAGGTCGCCGACCACTTCCTGACCAAGGGGCTGATCGTCTACACCAAGGGACGCATCCCCAACTCCGAGCTGCGCTTCTCCGCCGACAGCGCCGACGCCAGCGAGGGCGTGCCGCTGGTGGTGCTGATCAACGGCGGCAGCGCCTCGGCGGCGGAGATCGTCGCCGGCGCCCTGCAGGACCACAAGCGCGGCGTGCTGATGGGCACCGACAGCTTCGGCAAGGGCTCGGTGCAGACCGTGCTGCCGCTGACCAACGAGCGCGCCCTGAAGCTGACCACCGCGCTGTACTACACCCCCAACGGCCGCTCGATCCAGGCCCAGGGCATAGTCCCGGACATCGTCGTCGAACGCGGCACCGTCACCCACGACGGCGCGCCGGGCCTCGGCGTCAAGGAAGCCGACCTGCCCGGCCACCTGGGCAACGGCAACGGCGGCGCCGACCGGCCGAGCAAGGGCGGCAAGAGCGACGCCGGCGCCGTCATCGACAACAAGGGCGCCCCAGGCAAGAGCGGCGGCAAGTCGAAGGAAGACGACTACCAGCTGAACCAGGCACTCAACCTGCTCAAGGGCCTGAACGTCACCCGCAAGCCGTGAGTGCCCGGCGGGTAACGCGCAGCGCGCTTGCCCGCCAGTCAGACCTCCCTGCGGGGGCAGGTAGAAAATCGCTGCGCGAGTTTTCTCCCCTACGGCCTGCAGGGGCCGCCAGAAACGCAGAAGCCCGGGCCATGCCCGGGCTTCTGGTTTTCAGCGACCGTGTTTGCCGACAGTGCTCAGCGCACCACGATGCCGCGGCTGGCCAGGTAGGCCTTGGCCTCCGGCACGGTGTACTCGCCGAAGTGGAAGATGCTCGCCGCCAGCACCGCGTCGGCCTTGCCTTCGAGGATGCCGGCGGCCAGGTGCTCGAGGTTGCCGACCCCGCCGGAGGCGATCACCGGGATGCCCACCGCCTCGCTGATCGCGCGGGTCACGCCGAGGTCGTAGCCGCTCTTCACGCCGTCCTGGTCCATGCTGGTCAGCAGGATCTCGCCGGCGCCGAGGCCTTCCATCTTCTTCGCCCACTCCACCGCGTCGAGGCCGGTCGGCTTGCGCCCGCCGTGGGTGAAGATCTCCCAGCGCCCCGGGGCGACCTTCTTGGCGTCGATGGCGACCACGATGCACTGCGAGCCGAAGCGCGCGGCGGCCTCGCCGACGAACTCCGGGGTGAACACCGCGGCGGTGTTGATCGACACCTTGTCGGCGCCGGCGTTGAGCAGGTTGCGGATGTCCTGCACGGTGCGCACGCCGCCGCCGACGGTCAGCGGGATGAACACCTGGCTGGCCATCCGCTCGACGGTGTGCAGGGTGGTGTCGCGGCCCTGCGAGCTGGCGGTGATGTCGAGGAAGGTGATCTCGTCGGCGCCCTGCTCATCGTAGCGGCGGGCGATCTCCACCGGGTCGCCGGCGTCGCGGATGTTCTCGAACTTGACGCCCTTGACCACGCGGCCGTTGTCCACGTCGAGGCAGGGGATGATGCGTTTGGCGAGGGCCATGGCAATCTCTCTCGTAGGGTGGACAACCGTGTAGCGTTGTCCACCGGGTCACCGGGTATGACGGTGGACAAGCAGAGCGTTGTCCACCCTACGGCTCACATCAGCCTTTGAAACCGTCGCACAGCGCCTGGGCCTGCGCCACGTCGAGGGTGCCCTCGTAGATGGCGCGGCCGGTGATGGCGCCGACGATGCCCGCATTGCGGGTGTCGAGCAGCTTCTGGATGTCGCCGATATTGTGGATGCCGCCGGAGGCGATCACCGGGATGCGGCTGGCGTTGGCCAGGGCCACGGTGGCCTCGACGTTGCAGCCCTGCATCATGCCGTCCTTGCTGATGTCGGTGTAGACGATGGCGGCCACGCCGTCGGCCTCGAAGCGCCTGGCCAGGTCGGTGGCCTGCACGCTGGAGACTTCGGCCCAGCCGTCGGTGGCGACGAAGCCGTCCTTGGCGTCCAGGCCGACGATCACCTTGCCCGGGAAGGCGCGGCAGGCTTCGCCGACGAATTCCGGCTGCTTGACCG
>DASQBU010000322.1:0-3435 GCA_035635035.1 Pseudomonas sp. | reverse complement strand
GGCGATCGCCTCGCCGCGCGCCTGCTGGAGGATCTTGCGCTCCACGCTGGCGTCCGGGTAGCCGATCTTCACGTGCATCAGGAAGCGGTCGAGCTGCGCCTCGGGCAGCGGGTAGGTGCCTTCCTGCTCGATGGGGTTCTGGGTGGCCATCACCAGGAACAGCGCCGGCAGCTCGTAGGTGCTGCGGCCGATGCTCACCTGGCGCTCGGCCATCGCCTCGAGCAGCGCCGACTGCACCTTGGCCGGCGCGCGGTTGATCTCGTCGGCCAGCACCAGGTGGTGGAAGATCGGCCCCTGCTGGAACTCGAAGCTGGCGGTCTCCGGACGATAGATCTCGGTGCCGGTGATGTCCGCCGGCAGCAGGTCCGGGGTGAACTGGATGCGGTGGAAGTCGGCCTCCAGGCCCGCCGCCAGGTCCTTGATCGCCTTGGTCTTGGCCAGGCCGGGCGCGCCCTCGACCAGCAGGTGGCCGTCGGCCAGCAGGGAGATGAGCAGGCGCTCGACCAGGCGTTCCTGGCCGAGGATCTGGCTGGAGAGGTATTGGCGCAGGGCGAGCAGCGCGTCGCGATGGGGCATGTCGGGACTCGGTGGTGGAGATGTGTGGCGTGCGGGGCCGTCCGAAGCTGCCACTTTAATGCATCCGGCCCCGCCTCGACTAACGTGAGATGAAAGCACATGCCGGTGTGCAGCGATTTGGCTCGGCGGAGAGATGCCCATGACCTTCTTCAGCGCCGCGGATCGGGACGACTTCCATCGCCAGTTGCAGGAGGTGCTGGCGCGCCAGCTGGCGCCCGCGGAGTTGGCGCCGGTGGCGGCGCTGGCCCGCGCGCTGTTCGCCGGGGTGGCGCTCGACGAGCTGGCCGAGCGGCGGCTGGCCGACCTGGCCGGCTGCGTCCTGTCGGCCTGGCAGCTGCTGGCGCGCTTCGACCCGGCGGCGCCGCAGGTGGTGCTGTTCAATCCCGACTACGCGCACCACGGCTGGCAGTCGCCGCACACCGTGCTGCAGGTGCTGCACGCGGACATGCCGTTCCTGGTCGACTCGCTGCGCATCGAACTGCGCCGCCGCGGGGTCACCGTGCACAGCGTGCAGAACGGCGTGCTGGAGCTGCGCCGCGCCGCCGACGGCCGCCTGCTCGAGCTGCTCGAGCCAGAGGCGGCAGCGGCCAACAGCCGTGAGGCGCTGGTCTGCCTGGAGATCGACCGCTGCGCCGGCGCCGGCGAGCGTCACCTGCTGGAGCGGGCGCTGCACGAGGTGCTCGCCGACGTGCGCCTGGCGGTGGGCGACTACGGGCCGATGCGCGAGCGTCTGCGCCGTCTGCTGGAGCAGCTGGCGCCCGGCGACGACGGCGAGCTGCACGACTTCCTGCAGTGGCTGCTCGACGACCACTTCACCTTCCTCGGCTATGAGGAGTTCCGCGTCGAGGCCGGCGCCGGTGGCGGGCTGATCGCCTACGACGAGGCCGCGTTGCTCGGCCTGTCGCGGCGCCTGCGTTGCGGGCTGGATGCCGCGCAGCGCCAGGTGTCGGCCACGGCCCTGGCCTGGTTGCGCACGCCCTGCCGGCTGGCCTTCGCCAAGGCCGACCAGCCGGCGCGGGTTCACCGCGCGGCCTATCCCGACTACGTGTCGCTGCGCGAGCTGGACGAGCGCGGGCGGGTGCGGCGCGAGTGCCGCTTCATGGGCCTGTACACCACGCCGGTGTACGGCGAGAGCGTGCGCAGCATTCCCAGCGTGCGCGGCAAGGTGGCCGAGGTGCTGCGCCGCTCCGGCTTCGCCCCCGGCAGCCATCTGGGCAAGGGGCTGCTGCAGGTGCTCGAGGCCCTGCCGCGCGACGACCTGTTCCAGACCGAGGTGGCCGAGCTGACCGCCACCGCGGTGGCCATCGTGCAGATCCAGGAGCGCAACCGCCTGCGCCTGTTCCTGCGCCACGATCCGTTCGGCCACTTCTGCTACGCCCTGGCCTACGTGCCGCGGGAGATCTACTCCTCGGAGATCCGCCGGAAGATCCAGCAGCTGCTGGTGCAGCGCCTGGGCGCCAGCGACTGCGAGTACTGGACCGAGTTCTCCGAGTCGGTGCTGGCGCGGGTGCAGTTCATCCTGCGCGTCGATCCGCAGCGCCCGCCCGTGGTCGACGCCCGTGCGCTGGAGCAGGCGGTGCTGCAGGCCTGCCGCAGCTGGCAGGACGACTACGCCGCCCTGGTGCTGGAAAGCTTCGGCGAGGCCCGCGGCAGCGACCTGCTGGCCAGCTTCGCCGGCGGCCTGCCGGCCGGCTACCGCGAGCGCTGCGAGCCGGCCCAGGCGGTCGCTGACCTGCAGCACCTGCTCGGCCTGGACGAGGGCCGGGCGCTGCACCTGAGTCTGGCGGCGCCGGCGCAGCGCGGTGGCGAGCCGCGCGGGCGGCTTTACCACCTGGACAGCCCGCTGGCGCTGTCGGACATCCTGCCGATCCTCGAGAACCTCGGCCTGCGCGTGCTCGGCGAGTTCTCCCATTGCCTGCGCCGCCAGGACGGCCGCGAGTACTGGCTGCACGAGCTGAACTTCGCCCCGCTGCCCGGCGTCGACCTGGCGGCGCTGGCCGAGGCGGTGCAGGAGGCTTTCCTGCAGGTGATGCAGGGCGCGGCGGAGAACGACGGCTTCAACCGCCTGGTGCTGGCCGCCGGGCTCGGCTGGCGCGAGGTGGCGCTGCTGCGCGCCTATGGCCGCTACCTCAAGCAGATCCGCCTGGGCTTCGACCTCGGCTACGTGGCCGCCACCCTGGTCGGCCATGCGGACATCGCCGCCGAACTGGTGCGCCTGTTCAAGGTGCGCTTCCACCTCGCCCAGCGCCTGCCGCTGGCCGAGCTGGCGGACAAGCAGCAGCGTCTGGAGCAGGCGATCCTCGGCGCGCTGGAGCAGGTTCCGGTGCTCAACGAGGATCGCATCCTGCGCCGCTACCTGGAGCTGATCCGCGCCACCCTGCGTTGCAACTACTACCAGACCGGCGCGGACGGCCGGGCCAAGGACTACCTGAGCTTCAAGCTCGATCCGCAGCAGGTCGCCGGGATGCCGCGCCCGGTGCCGCGCTACGAGATCTTCGTCTGCTCGCCGCGCTTCGAGGGCGTGCACCTGCGCGGCGGCAAGGTCGCGCGCGGCGGCCTGCGCTGGTCGGACCGCGAGGAGGACTACCGCACCGAGGTGCTCGGCCTGGTCAAGGCGCAGCAGGTGAAGAACACGGTGATCGTGCCGGTCGGCGCCAAGGGCGGCTTCCTGCCGCGGCGCCTGCCCGCCGGGCCGCGCGAGGCGGTGCAGGCCGAGGCGATTGCCTGCTACCGACTGTTCGTCAGCGGCCTGCTCGACCTCACCGACAACCTGGTCGACGGCCTGGTGGTGCCGCCGCCGCAGGTGGTGCGCTACGACGACGACGACCCCTACCTGGTGGTGGCGGCGGACAAGGGCAC
>DASQBU010000321.1:0-8615 GCA_035635035.1 Pseudomonas sp. | reverse complement strand
GGCGCACTGCTGGAAGTTCGGGCAGTGCCGGCCGGTGCACTGGGTGTGGTCGGTGGTCAGGCGCGCCCACTGGGCGTCCTCGATGGCCTCGGGCCAGGCATCGCGGTCGCCGTCCCAGCGGCTGCCGGCCAGGCGCTCGATCATCTGGGTGAACAGTTTCTGGCTGGCCTCGTCGACGTCGATCTTGAAGCCTTCCTCCTCGAACAGCTGGGCGGTGGCGCCCTGCGCCGCGCCCTCCTGCAGCAGCAGGTCGAGCTTGGACAGGCACAGGTAGCGGCCGCGGCCCTTGGCCAGGGCGAAACTGAAACTGAGCCCGCTGTTGCGCATGAGGTCCGGCAGATCTTTGTTGACGATCTGCTCCTGCAGGGCAACGGTGGCGGTAGCGATCACCAGACGCTTGCCGGCGGCCTTGGCCGCGGGAATCGCCGCCAGGCTGTAGGCCACGGTCTTGCCGGTACCGGTGCCGGCCTCTACCGCCACCACGGCCGGCTCGCCAAGGCGCTTGCCCTCGTCGTCGGTGGCGATGGCGCCGAGGCCCTTGGCCACTTCGGCGATCATCAGGCGCTGGCCGTAGCGCGGCTTGAGGCTCTTGGCCTCGAGGAAACGGCTGTAGGCGCCCTGGATCTGGGACTTGAGTTCGGTGCTGAGCATGGCGGGCGCGCTGGATATACGTTCAGTGATCGGACAGGCGGCCATGATAGCGCGCCGGCCAGCCGCCTGCAGAAGGGATCGACCGGCCGGCGCCCCAATCCGGCTCAGGCGGCGTTGCGCTGCTCCGCCGCCGGAGCGCTGGAGGCCTCCCCTTCCACGCGGCGGGTCGCCTGCAGCAGTTGCTCGACCACCGCCTGGGGCGAGGGCAGTGCCGGCAGATAGAAAGCCCCGAACAGGAGCAGCAGCAGACGGTCGCGGGTCGGCTGCGCGCTGGCCTTGAGGCGGCCGTGGCACAGCGCCAGCTGCAGCACGTGCAGGCCCAGGACCGCCGCGCCGACGAGATCGAGCAGCAGGGCGAAGGGCTTGGCAAGGGGAGAGACCAGGTTGGCCAGCAGCGCCAGCCAGAACAGCACGGCCAGCAGGCGGCCGAGGGTCGTCAGCAGTTTCATGGCGAGATCCGTGAGGAAGCAGCGCGCACCTTAACCAGCGCCGCCCAGGCTGCCAAGAGCCTGCCGACGTGCAGAAAGCCGCGAGGGGGCGACTGCCCCCTCGCAGCACTGCGCCCGGATCGATTAGCGATCGACCGTGAGCTCCACCCGGCGGTTCTGCGCCCGCCCGGCCTCGGTGGCGTTGTCGCCCACCGGCTTGCTCTCGCCGAAGCCTTCGATGCTCAGCTTGCCGGCCGGCACGCCGCGATCGATCAGGTAGTTCATCACGCTGCGCGCGCGGCGCTCCGAGAGCTTCTGGTTGTAGGCATCGGAGCCGACGCTGTCGGTATGCCCGGCGACCTTGATCGCCACCACATCGTCGCCCTTGAGCTTGCTGTCCACCACGGTATCCAGCCGGGCCTGGGCGGCCTCGGTCAGGTTGGCGGAGTTGAAGGCGAACAGCACTTCGCCGAGATCGCTGAGGACGATGACTTCCCCGGCCTTCGGCTTCGGCGCCTCGGCCTTGGGTGCCGCCTCGGGATACTGCTTGAGCGGGCAGCCGTTGTGGTAGACCGGGGTGTTGGCCGGCGTGCCCGGGCAGCGGTCGCGCCGGTCGAAGACGCCGTCCTTGTCCTCGTCGCCATCCTGGGCATAGCACAGCAGGCCGCCGAGGATGGCGCCGAACGCCGCGCCGCCGCCGGCCCAGGCCGCACTCTCGGTGGCGCCCAGTCCGCCACCGACCGCGCCACCGATCAGACTGCACCACGGCCAGTTCTTCTGGTTGAGCGGGGCGTTACCGGTGCTGGTGGTGGTAACGCAGCCAGAAAGAACACTGCTGACCAGAAGAAAAGGTAGTGCCGCTTTTGAGAATGAAGATCCCATGGTGCATTTCTCCTGTCATATCGGTCTTCACTGACCGATTAGTTCGAAGTAAAGACCGGGCGTCACGAGTCCGCCAGCTGGCATGCTGACCAGGCTTGCGGCTAGGCTTGCGCCTCTTTTTTGACTGAGCGAACCTGCCGATGCCCCTCTCCGCCTGCCCCTGCGGCAGCACCCTGCCCCTGGCCGAGTGCTGCGGCCGCTACCACGCCGGCGTCCTGCCGGAAACCGCCGAGGCGCTGATGCGCTCGCGCTACAGCGCCTATGTGCTGGGCCTGATCGACTATCTGGTCGCCACCACCCTGCCGGCCCAGCAGGCGGGGCTGGAGCGCGAGGCCATGGCCGCCTGGAGCGCCCAGAGCCGCTGGCTGGGCCTGAGCGTGGAGGAGCACCGGCCGCTGGGCGGGACGCCGGAACGCGCGCAGGTGAGCTTCACCGCCCGCTGGCAGGATGCCGGCGGCGAGCACGCCCACCGCGAGTGCTCCGACTTCGTGCGTCTGGGAGGACGCTGGTACTTCATCGACCCGACCGTGCAGCTCAAGGTCGGGCGCAACGATCCCTGCCCGTGCGGCAGCGGGCAGAAGTTCAAGAAGTGCTGCGCGGACTTGCTGTGAAGGCCGCGCGCGACTGAGTCGCCCGCTCAGTCAACCAGCGTGAGATGCGAGGTGTCCGGCGGTGGCCCCGCCGGGGCGGCCTTGGCCTGGCCCATGTCGCTGCCCACCGGCGCCACGCTCAGCTGACTGAGGTCCAGCGCCGGCGCCACCGGGGCCGCGCGCGGGTCCTGCAGGTCGCTGCCCACCGGCGCCAGACCGAAGTCCGGCGCGGCCACCTCGCGGAAGGCCGCCATGTATTCGTCGCGCGGCGCGACCTGGAGCGCGGGGAACTCGCCGGCGGCGGATGCCGGCGCGGCAACCGCCGCGGATGGCCCGGCCGGAGCCTGCGGCGCCGGCGCGGCAGGCGCTGCGGCGTCCGCCGCCTGGCCGAGCGGACAGATTTCCACCCGCGCGCCGGCGCGCTCGAGAGTCAAGCGGTACTTCTCGGCGCCGGCGGCGTCCAGGTTGCCCTTGATCACGGTACGCCGCCCGGAAAACAGCGCCTCGATCCGCTGCGGATCGGCCTGAAACAGACGCGCCAGGTTGGCACGCACCTGCGCCGCATCGGCCCCCGCGACCAACTCGCCAGCGAAGGCCACTTCATAGAGATTGCTCAACCGTCACACTCCTGTCCTTTTACCCGCGCAGCATGGCGCTGGTTTTTATCGCAAGATTCCCGCATCACACGTTGCAGCCCTTCGAGTGCTTGTTACACTCGGGTTTACAACGGAGTTATACGCCATGCATTTTCCGGCATCCCCCACAAGAACCTTCGGTCTCCTGCTGGCACTGCTCGTCGGCCCCGGACTGAGCGGCTGCTCCAGCTCGCCGAGTAAAACGGTCATCAAGGATCCCGAGGTCCATCTGGTCGATGTCGAGGTGGTGCGCGCCCGCCTGCTGGAGCAGGAGTTTCGCCTGCGCTTTCGCATCAACAACCCCGACGACGTCGATCTGCCGGTCCGTGGCCTCAATTACACGGTTTTCCTGGAGAGGATAAAGCTGGCAAGCGGCAAATACTCTACCTGGCTCACGGTTCCGGCACACAGTCACCGGGAATTCGACGTGCCGGTGAATACCAACCTCTGGCGCCACATGAAAGACATCGCCAAACTGTTGAAGAAGCCCGATCAACCGATCCGCTATCGCCTCAAGGGCGAACTGGCGGTCGGCCTGATGTTCGGGCACGACGTCAATGTGGCACGCGAAGGCGCCTTCGTTCCCGGCGCCTTCCTTCCGGAGTAAGCAATGAACCAGCAAGCCCATGTGCATGGTCCCGAATGCAACCATGACCATCACCACGAACCCCACGTCCACGGCCCGCACTGCAACCACGAGCATCAGGAGCCGGTGCGCAATCCGCTGAAGGACGTCGGCCGCAATGATCCCTGCCCCTGCGGCAGCAACAAGAAATACAAGAAGTGCCACGGCGCCTGAGCCACCCATGAGCACACTGTCCGCCGGCCTGCTGCTGGCAGGCCTGCTGGTCGTCCTGGTGCTGGGCGGTTTCGCCCTGCACCTGTGGCGCCGGATGGCGGCCCAGCAGGTGGCCTATAGCGCCGCCGAAAGTGCCCGCCAGCAACGCCTCGCCAACGACCTGCGCCAGCTCGCCGGCAGCCTGCTCGACGAGCGCCTGCCGCTGATCGAGGGGGCCATCCGCATCAAGGTCCTGCTCGACAACTACAGCATCCCGCTCAGCAACCACGAGCATTGCCGGGTTTTCCACGCCCTGTTCGACGCCACCTCCGGCATCCCCTCCCACACCGGCTGGAAGGTGCTGACCGCCAGCGAACGGCGCCAGCACGAGCAACGCTGCAGCGCGCTCGAGCTGCAGCACAAGGCCGCCGCCCGCCGGGGCGCCCGCTGGCTGCTCGACGAAGGGCTGCGCCAGCCCGCTGCCCACGCCTGACGGCTCTTGTCAGGCGCCTGCCGCGCCCCTAACGTAGCGCCCTTTTGCGGCATGGCCCTCGCACCGTGCCGAACCGGTCCTGCCTGCCCGCCTCGGAGCCTCGTCATGCCCTTGCCCTCGTTTCGTCCCCTCGTCCCGCTGGCGGGCGCCTGTGCGCTGACCGCGCTGGTCAGCCTCAGCGGCTGCCAGAGCTGGCTGGACAACCACTACCAGAACAGCCTGCCGCCGACCTCCGGCGTGCAGCCGCTCAAGGGCCTGGCCGACGACGTCGCCGTGCGGCGCAATGCCCTGGGCATGCCGCTGATCGAGAGCCACAGCGTCCACGACGCGCTGTTCGCCCTCGGCTACGTGCACGCCAGCGACCGCCTGAGCCAGATGGTCGGCCTGCGCCTGATGGCCCAGGGCCGCCTGGCCGAGATGGCCGGCCCCGGCGTGCTGGAGATCGACCGCTTCATGCGCGCGGTGAACCTGCGCCAGAGCGCCGACCTCCTCTACAAGAACGCCTCGCCGCGCCTGCACAAGCTGTTCGAGGTCTACGCCCGCGGCGTCAACGCCTACCTGTTCCGTCACCGCGACGCGCTGCCGATGGACCTGGCCGCCTCCGGCTACCGCCCGGAGTACTGGAAGCCCGAAGACTCGGCGCTGATCTTCTGCCTGCTCAGCTTCGGCCTGTCGGTCAACCTGCAGGAAGAGATCTCCGGCCTGGTGCTGGCGCAGAAGGTCGGCGCCGACAAGCTGGCCTGGCTGCTGCCGACCTACCCGGACGAGCCGCTGCCGTTCGACGAGGCGGCCAAGCTCAAGGGCCTCGACCTCGGCGGCAAGCTCCCCGGCCTCGCCGAAGTCGGTGGCGCCGCCGGCCAGGTGGCAGCGCTGAACATGCTCGGCGTCGCCGCCTCCAACAACTGGGCCATCGCCCCGCAGCGCAGCCGCAGCGGCAAGAGCCTGCTGGCCAACGACACCCACCTGCCGCTGACACTGCCCTCGCTGTGGAACTTCGTGCACATCCGCACGCCGAAATACCAGGCCGCCGGCGTCTCCGTGGCCGGCATCCCGGCGGTGGTCGCCGGCTTCAACGGCAAGCTGGCCTGGGGCATGACCATGGTCATGGGCGACACCCAGGACCTGTTCCTCGAACAGGTCCGCCGCCAGGGCGGCCGCCTCGAATACCTCGCCGACGGCCAATGGCAGCCGCTGCGCGCGCACCAGGAAACCTTCCTGGTCAAGGGCGAGAGCCCGGTGCGTGAAACCTTCTACGAGACCCGCAACGGCCCGCTGCTCAACGCCGTGCTCGGCGAGCGCAAGCACGCCATGCAGCCGCTGGCGCTGCACAGCCGCTACGGCCTGGCGCTGAAGACCAACCAGTTCGAGGCCGACAAGACCCTCGACGCCTTCTTCGAGCTGTCGCGCGCGCAGTCGGTCGAGCAGGCCCACGAATCGGTGCGCGACATCCGCGCCCTCGGCCTGAACATGGTCTATGCCGATGCCCAGCACATCGCCTGGCAGGTCACCGGCCGCTACCCCAACCGCAAGGGCGGCCGCGGCCTGCTGCCCTCGCCCGGCTGGGACGGCCAGTACGGCTGGGACGGCTACGCCGACACCCTGCTCCACCCCTACGACCAGGACCCGCCGCAGGGCTGGCTGGGCACCGCCAACCAGCGCAGCGTGCCGGGCGGCTATGGCGTGCAGCTGTCCAACTCCTGGTACTACCCCGAGCGCGCCGAGCGCATCGCCGAACTGGCCGGCGCCAGCTCGCGCCACGACGCGCGCAGCATGATCGCCATGCAGTACGACCAGCAGACCCCGTTCGCCGCCAAGCTCAAGGCGATGTTCGCCGACCCGACCATGGCCCAGCCGCTGCGCAAGGCCATCGACGCCCTGCCCGCCGGCGAACGCGACAAGGCCCGCGAAGCCCTCCAGCGCCTGCAGGCCTTCGACGGCAAGCTGGCCGCCGGCTCGGCGGACGCCGCGCTGTACGAGATGTTCCTCGAGGAAAGCGCCCGGCAGACCTTCCTCGACGAGCTGGGCCCGGAGGACAGCCCGGCCTGGCAGGCGCTGATGGAGATCGCCAAGCTCAGCTACTCGGCCCAGGCCGACCATCTGCTCGGCCGCGCCGACAGCCCGTTCTGGGACGACGTGCGCACCCCGCAGAAGGAAGACAAGCCGACCATCCTCGCCCGCAGCCTGGCCGGCGCCGTGACCCAGCTGGAAAGCCGCCTGGGCAGCGACCACCGCGCCTGGCAATGGGGCAAGCTGCACACCTACCAGTGGAACAGCGACAACACCCGCATGGCGCCGTACATGAGCGCCGGCCAGCGCGCCAGCCTGGCGAGCCTCAAGGACTACCTGGACCGCGGCCCCTACCCGGCCGGCGGCGACCACAGCACACTGAACGTCTCCGCCTGGCACTGGGGCACGGACTTCGACACCTGGCTGATCCCGGCCATGCGCATGGTAGTGGACTTCGGCCAGGACGAGCCGCTGCAGGCGGTCAACAGCACCGGCCAGTCCGGCAACCCGGCCAGCCCGCACTACGCCGACGGCATCGACGCCTGGCTCAAGGGCCGCTACATGAGCTTCCCGTTCCAGTCGCGCAATCTCGACGGCGTCTACGGTAGCCAGCGCCTGCTGCTGACGCCGCAGAAGTAAGCGCCCGCGCGGGCGGGGGCGCGCCAGGCGCCCCATGCCCGCCGCCCCCTACCGGTGGCCCCGGCAGAAACGCTAGGCTGTAGGCGAACGTCACGTCGCCGAGACTGCCCATGCCCACCGACCGCCAGGCCCAGCTCACTCGCTACCGCCGCAACCTGCAGGGCGAGATCGACAGCGCCGCCCTCTACCGCGCGCTGTCGCGCTGCGAGCAGCGCCCCGAACTCACCGAGCTGTACCGCAAGCTGGCGGCCATCGAGGAACGCCACGCCGGCTTCTGGCGCCAGCAGTTCGCCCAGCTCGGCGCCGAGCCGCCCGCGCTGCATCCCGGCTGGCGCACCCGCCTGCTGATCCGCATCGCCGAGCGGCTCGGCCCGGACTGGGTGGTCGGCGCCGCCGCCTCGCTGGAGCAGATCGACCGCTGCCAGTACGACGACCAGCCGGAAACCTGCAATACCGGCATGCCCGGCCAGGAGCGTTCGCACGCCCGCCTGCTCAGCGAGCTGGCCGGCAGCCGGCACAACACCTGGAACGGCCGCCAGTTCGCCAGCCTCGAAGGCCGCCACAGCGCCGGCGGCGGCAACGCCCTGCGCGCCGCCGTGCTCGGCGCCAACGACGGCCTGCTGTCCAACTTCAGCCTGGTGATGGGCGTGGCCGGCGCCGCCTTCTCCGCCGACGCCCTGCTGCTCACCGGCCTGGCCGGCCTGCTGGCGGGCGCCTGCTCGATGGCGCTCGGCGAATGGCTGTCGGTGCAGAACGCCCGCGAGCTGTACCAGCAACAGATCGCCACCGAACGCGACGAACTGGAAGCGGTGCCCGACGAAGAAGTCGAGGAGCTGGTGCTGATCTACCGCGCCAAGGGCCTCGACGAGCCACGCGCCCGGGCCATGGCCGAGGGCATCATGGCCGACAAGGACCACGCCCTGGACACCCTGGTCCGCGAGGAACTGGGCATCGATCCCGACGACCTCGGCGGCTCGGCCTGGCTGGCCGCCGTCACCTCCTTCGTGGTGTTCGCCATCGGCGCCTTCCTTCCGGTGCTGCCGTTCCTGTTCCTCGACGGCCGGGCCGCGATCGTGGCCTGCACGCTGCTCAGCGGTGCCGGCCTGTTCCTGATCGGCGCGCTGGTCACCCTGTTCACCGGCCGCGGCCTGCTCTACTCCGGCCTGCGCCAGCTGGCCTTCGGCCTCGGCGCGGCAGCGATCACCTACACGCTGGGCGATCTGCTGGGGGTGACGCTGGGCGGCTGAGGGCTCGTCGCCCCGACGCGCAACCCGGCTCGCACCGGCTAGGCTTTCCCTGACGTGCCAGCGATCCACCCCGCGCGTCAGGAGGCCCCATGAGAGAGCATTCCGCCCCGCCCGCCGGCAAGGCGCGCCTGGCCCTGCTGCGCCAGTGCGCCGAGCCGCTGCCGCCGGCGGACAGCGCCGAGTTCGCCGCGCTGTTCGACCGCTATGCCGACGCCCGCGTGGTGCTGATCGGCGAGGCCAGCCACGGCACCGCCGAGTTCTACCG
>DASQBU010000320.1:0-1548 GCA_035635035.1 Pseudomonas sp. | reverse complement strand
CGCCTTGGCCTCCGGCGCCAGCAGGCCGAGCATGTCGGCCTGCTCCAGCCACAGGCGGGTGATCGGCGTCAGCGAGCGGTCGTGGGCCAGCGCGCTGGCCAGGGTGATGCCGTTGATCCCGCCGGCCGAGGAGCCGGCGATGACGTCGACGATCACCCGCAGGGCGATGTCCTTGCCGAGGGCCTCGAGGAAGTCGCGGTACACCTCGCCGGTGGAATGCGCGGGCTCGTCGGGATAGTGCTCGCTGAAGCGGCGCCGGCCGGCGGCCTCGTCATCGCCGCTGCGCGCGGCGTGGTAGAGCTTGGAGGCGCGCACCAGGTTGAGGATTTCCCGGCTGATGCCGTGCTCGTAGACCGCCAGGGACACCCCGCCGAAGAACACCAGGGCCAGGCGCAGCTCTTTCTCTTTCATGGTCGGACCGCTCCCGGCACAGCACCCATGGCGCCGGCCGCGCGGCCGGCTGGCGGGGCACCGCGCCGCCGCCGTTCCTCAAAGCTAGCCCAGAGCGGCCGGCGCTGCCGGGAGGCTCAGTCGCGGCCGACCGTCTGCGCCGGCGTGCCGCCGTCCCAGCCGCCGCCCAGCGCGGCGATCAGCTGCACGCTGGCGGTCAGCCGGTTGCCGAGCAGGGTCAGGTGGCTGCGCTCGTTGGACAGCGCGGCGGTCTGCACGCCGACCACGCTGTTGTAGTCGACGGTGCCGCCCTTGTAGCGGTTCTCCATCAGGCGCAGCGACTCGCGGGCGGCGTCCAGCGCCTCCTGCTGCACGCCGCTCTCCTCCTCCAGCACGCGCAGCTTGACCAGGTAGTCCTCCACCTCGCGGAAGCTGTCCAGCACGGTCTGCCGGTAGGTGGCCACGGTCTGGTCGTAGCTGGCCTCGGCCTGCCTGACCCGCGAGCGGATCAGCCCGCCGTCGAACAGCGGCACGGAGAACGCCGGGCCGATCGACCAGAAGCGGTTGGCGGTGCTGACCCACGGGTCGAACTGGCTGCTGCGGTAGCCGCCGGCGGCAGTCAGGTTGAGGCTGGGGAACCAGGCGGCCTTGGCCACGCCGATCTGCGCGTTGGCGTTCATCACCTGACGCTCGGCGGAGGCCACGTCGGGGCGCCGTTCGAGCAGGGTCGACGGCAGCGCCAGCGGCACCGGCGGCAGAGCCGGCAGGCCGTCCGTCGCGGCTAGGGCGAACTCGGCCGGCGGCACGCCGACCAGCACGGCGATCGCGTGCTCGAGCTGGGCGCGCTGGTACCTGAGGTCCACCGCCTGGGCTTCGGTGCTCTTCAGCTGGGTGCGCGCCTGGGTCACGTCGGAGCGGGTGACGATGCCGGCCCGGTACTGGTTCTCGGTGAGGCGCAGCGAGCGGGCGTAGGCCGCCACCGTGGCGTCGAGCAGGCGCTGCTGGGCGTCCATCACCCGCAGCTGCAGGTAGTTCTGCGCCAGCTGCGACTGCAGGCTCAGGCGCTCCGCGGCGAGGTCGGCGGCGCTGGCCGAGAGGCTGGCCTGGTCGGCCTCCAGCTGGCGGCGCAGCTTGCCCCACAGGTCGAGTTCCCAGCTG
>DASQBU010000319.1:0-3688 GCA_035635035.1 Pseudomonas sp. | reverse complement strand
TGACTTGGTGTCGCGGAACGCCGGGATGGCGCGGCCGACGAAGTCCTGGATCATGAAGCGGCACACGCGCGTGCCGGCATCGACCGTGGTGAGGATGAACAGCGCCTCGAACAGGATGGCGAAGTGGTACCAGAACGCCATGGTGTTCTCGCCCGGCAGCACCTGGTGGAGGATCTGCGCGATGCCCACCGCCAGGGTCGGCGCACCGCCGGCACGCGCCAGCACGGTGTGCTCGCCGATGTCGCGGGCGACGCCCTGCAGCGCTTCCGGAGTGATGGCGAAGCCCCAGTTGCTGACGGTGGTCGCCACGGCCACGACGTCGCCGCCGACGATGGCCGGCGGGCTGTTCATGGCGAAGTACACGCCCGGCTCGATGATCGAGGCGGCGACCATGGCCATGATGGCGACCATCGACTCCATCAGCATGGCGCCGTAGCCGATGTAGCGCGCGTGGCTCTCGTTGGCCAGCAGCTTGGGCGTGGTCCCCGAGGAGATCAGCGCGTGGAAGCCGGACACTGCGCCGCAGGCGATGGTGATGAACAGGAAGGGGAACAGCGCGCCCTTCCACACCGGGCCGGTGCCGTCGGTGAACTGGGTCAGCGCCGGCATCTTCAGCTGCGGGGCGAGGATCAGGATGCCGATCGCCAGGGCGGCGATGGTGCCGATCTTCAGGAAGGTCGACAGGTAGTCGCGCGGGGCGAGGATCAGCCACACCGGCAGCACCGCGGCGACGAAGCCGTAGCCGACCAGCATCCAGGTGATCTGCACGCCGGTGAAGGTGAAGGCCTTGCTCCACACCGGGTCGGCGGCCACCGCGCCGCCCAGCCAGATCGAGGCGAGCAGCAGGATCACGCCGATCACCGAAATCTCGCCGATCCGTCCCGGACGCAGGTAGCGCATGTACACGCCCATGAACATGGCGATCGGGATGGTCGCCATCACGGTGAACATGCCCCACGGGCTGTCGGCCAGCGCCTTCACCACGATCAGCGAGAGCACCGCGAGGATGATGATCATGATCAGGAAGCAGCCGAACAGCGCGATGGTGCCGGGCACCGAGCCCATCTCCTCGCGCACCATGTCGCCCAGCGAGCGGCCGTTGCGGCGGATGGAGATGAACAGGATCATGAAGTCCTGCACCGCGCCGGCCAGCACCACCCCGGCGATCAGCCACAGGGTGCCGGGCAGGTAGCCCATCTGCGCGGCCAGCACCGGGCCGACCAGCGGGCCGGCGCCGGCGATGGCGGCGAAGTGGTGGCCGAACAACACGTGCTTGTTGGTCGGCATGTAGTCCAGGCCGTCGTTCTTCAGCACCGCCGGCGTGGCGCGCCGCGGGTCGAGCTGCATCACCTTGTTGGCGATGAACAGGCTGTAGTAGCGGTAGGCGGTCAGGTAGATCGCCACCGAGGCGACGACGATCCACAGGGCGTTGATCGACTCGCCGCGGCGCAGGGCGACGACGCCAAGGGCGACGGCGCCCAGCACCGCGACGGCGAACCAGGCAAGTTGATTGAGTAACCGAGGCATAGGAGTCCTCCTGCCGTCGACCAGTGGTCTGCGGCGCCATTGTTATTTATCTGAGTATAGAACTCCGGAAACGGAGCCTTGCTACTATCCGCGCATCGCCCGCTTGCCGATATTCGCAGAGCTACTCAGTAGTACTACGTAGAACTACGTAGTGACGCCGGGCGCGCACTACATGGACAGCATCCGGCCACCCCGGCCACGTCGTCGCGAGGAGCCTGCCCGCCCATGCAGCTCAAGTACAAGATAGTCGCCCTCGGCATCCTGCCGCTGCTGCTGGCCGTGGCGGTGATCTGCCTGCTGGTCAGCGTGCAGAACCAGCGCCTCGGCGAGCAGCAGGCGCAGCTGATCGAGAACGCCATCCTCGCCAGCAAGCGCGCCGAACTGAAGAACTACGTGGCCATGGCCCTCAGCGCGATCGCCCCGCTGCACGCCGGCGGCCGCGGCGACGCCGCCGCTCGCCAGCAGGCGCTCGACACCCTGGCCAAGCTCAGTTCCAGCCAGGACGGCTACTTCTTCGTCTACGACGCCAAGGGCCGCAACCTGATGCACCCGCGCCAGGCCGACCTGGTCGGCAAGGAGTTGTGGAACCTCACCGACAGCCACGGCCGGCCGACCATCCAGGCGCTGCTCGACAGCGCGCAGCACGGCGACGGCTTCCAGCGCTACGCCTGGCGCAAGCCGTCCAGTGGCGTGGAGACCGACAAGCTGGCCTACGTGGTGATGCTCGACGACTGGGGCTGGATGCTCGGCACTGGCCTCTACCTGGAGGACGTCGAGCAGGCCACCCGCCAGGTGCGCGCCGAGGTCGCCGAGGGCATCCGCGCCACCATGGTGGCCATCGCCAGCGTGGCGCTGGTAGCGGTGCTGCTGGTGGCCGCCGCCGGGCTGACCCTCAGCGTGCGCGAGCACCGCCTCGCCGACCGCCAGCTGCAGGCGCTCAACCAGCGCATCCTGAGCCTGCAGGAGGAGGAGCGTTCGCGGGTGTCGCGCGAGCTGCACGACGGCATCAGCCAGCTGCTGGCCTCGATCAAGTTCCAGTTCGAGCTGGCCGGCCACCAGCTGGAGGCCGGTGCCAGCGGCGCGCTGACCACCCTGCAGCAGGCCACCGAACGCCTCGGCGGCGCCATCGGCGAAGTGCGGCGCATCTCCCACGACCTGCGCCCCGCGCTGCTCGACACCCTCGGCCTGCCCGCCGCCATCGGCCAGCTGGCCCGCGAGTTCGAGCAGCGCTGCGGACTCGACGTGGTGTACCGCAACGGCCTGGGCGACGCCGAGCTGCCCGCCGCCAGCGCGGTGGCGCTGTTCCGCATCGTCCAGGAAGCGCTGACCAACATCGAGCGCCACGCCCGCGCCAGCACCGTGCACATCGACCTCGCCGCCGGCCCGCTGGGCGTCGAGCTTGCCGTGCGCGACGACGGCGTCGGCTTCAACCCGCGCAAGATCGAACAGCTGCCCGGCGGCATCGGCCTGCGCAACATCCGCGAGCGGGTCGAGCACCTCGGCGGCCAGTTCAGCCTATCGTCCAACTCAGGGCAGACCGGGATCTGTGTACTATTGCCGGCCCCGGCCATCCCGGCCTCCGCCCCGACGCTTTCGACCTGAAGAGCTGCCCCATGCCCCCCGCCTCCCCCACGCGGATCGCCCTCGTCGACGATCACGCCCTGATCCGCGACGGCATCCGCGCCCTGCTCGGCGTGATACCGCAGTTCGCGGTGGTCGGCGAGGCGGAGAGCGCCGCCGAGGCGCTCGCCCTGCTCGACGCCGTGGCGGTGGACGTGCTGCTGCTCGACATCGGTCTCAAGGACAGCACCGGCCTGGAACTGACCCGCCAGCTCGCCGAGCGCCACCCCGAGGTGCGCGTGCTGATCCTCAGCATGTACGACAACCTCGAGTACGTGCGCAGCTCGATCCGCGCCGGCGCGCGCGGCTACGTGCTCAAGGACGCGCCGTCGCGGGAGATCATCGCGGCGATCAGCGCGATCGCCGCCGGCGGCACCTTCTACAGCTCGGAAATCGCCCGCAAGCTGGCCGACCAGGACGTCGCCAGCCACAACCTGACCCCGCGCGAGGTGCAGATCCTGCAGATGCTCGCCCGCGGCCTGGACAGCAAGGCGATGGCCCGCGAGCTGGACATCAGCGTGCGCACCGTGGAGACCCACCG
>DASQBU010000318.1:0-1566 GCA_035635035.1 Pseudomonas sp. | reverse complement strand
GTTGCTCGCGGAAGATGGTGGTGGCGCTGGAGCGGTTGCCGTAGATCAGGGTGAAGCGGCTGTCCGGCTCGGTTTCCAGGGTGGTCTTGACGATCGACAGGATCGGCGTGATGCCGCTGCCGGCGGCCACCGCCAGGTAGTCGCCGGCCCGCGCCGGGTCCAGCGGGACGCAGAAGTGGCCGGCCGGCGGCATCACGTCCAGGGTCATGCCCGCCTTGAGCTGGTCGTTGGCGAAGTTGGAGAACAGGCCGCCGTCCACGCGCTTGATCGCCACGCGCAGGTCGTTGTCGCTCACCGCGCTGCAGATAGAGTAGGAGCGGCGCACCTCCTCGCCATCGAGGGTGGCGCGCATCACCAGGTGCTGGCCCTGGGTGTAGCGGAAGCTGTCCTGCAGGGCGGCGGGCACGGCGAAGGCCACCGACACGGTGTCGCGGGTTTCCGGACGGACTTCGCGGATGGTCAGCGTATGGAACTTGCTCATCTTGTTATTCTCCAGGCCCGCGTCGCGGCGGTGGGCGAGCCGTTCAGATGCACTTGAAATAGTCGAAGGGCTCCAGGCAGGAGCGGCAACGGTACAGAGCCTTGCAGGCGGTGGAGCCGAACTGGCTGACCACTTCGGTATCGTGGCTGCCGCAGTGCGGGCAGCTCACCTCGTCCTTCTCGCCGAGCAGGCTGCGCTTGCTGGTGCTGCCGGCCGGCGGGGCGATGCCGAAGGCGCGCAGGCGCTCGCGGCCCTGCGCGCTGATCCAGTCGGTGGTCCAGGCCGGCGCCAGGCGGCGCTCGATGCGCGGGGCGCGGAAGCCGGCGCGCTCCAGCGCCTTGGTGATCTCGCTCTCGATCAGCTCGGTGGCCGGGCAGCCGGAGTAGGTCGGCGTCACCGCCACCCGCAGGTGGCCGTCGACCCAGGCGACCTCGCGGACGATGCCGAGGTCGACCACGCTGACCACCGGCACTTCCGGGTCCATCACCTGTTCCAGCACCTGCCAGGCGTGCGGCAGGTCGGAGGCGTCCGCCTCGCGCGCGCCGCCGTCGGAGGCGATCAGTCCGGCGCCCGCAGGCGCCGGGGTGGAGGCCATGCCGGCGACGGGGCTGCCGCCGAACAGGGCGTCGAGTTCTGCAGGGTTGACCATGGCGCCTCCGGGCAGCGTCGCTTGCGGGTGATTACCAGGTGGCACCGGGATAGGCGCGCTGCAGGAACTGCATCTCTGCCAGCAGGATGCCCAGGTGCTCGGTGTGCAGGCCGCGCTTGCCGTCCAGGTAGAAGTAGCTGGCCGGCTGCGGTACCGGCAGGCTGGCGCGTTCGAACACCTGCTCGACGGTGGCTTGCCAGGCAGTAGCCACGGCGGCGCTGTCGGCGGCGATGCCGGCGCTGGCCAAGCGCTGCTGGATGGCGTCGCCGGCCAGCAGGTCGCCGGTGAAGCGCCACAGCTCGTCGATGGCGGCGAGCATGCGCTGGCGGCTTTCCTCGGTGCCGTCGCCCAGGCGCTCGACCCACTCGCCGGAGCGGCGTAGGTGGTAGGTGGCTTCCTTGAGGCCCTTGGCGGCGATGGCGGCGATGCGCTCGTC
>DASQBU010000317.1:0-3764 GCA_035635035.1 Pseudomonas sp. | reverse complement strand
CGCTTCGGCCTGCTGCCGGAGCCGGCGAAGAACCTGATGCGCCTGACCCTGCTCAAGCTGCAGGCCGAGCAGCTCGGCATCGCCAAGGTCGAGGCCGGCCCGCAGGGCGGGCGCCTCGAGTTCGCCGCGCACACCCCGGTCGACCCGCTGACCCTGATCAAGCTGATCCAGAGCCAGCCCAGCCGCTACAAGTTCGAAGGCGCCACCGTCTTCAAGTTCCAGGTGCCGATGGAACGCCCGGAACAACGCTTCAACACCCTGGAGGCGCTGCTCGAGCGCCTGACCCCGCCATCCGCCTGAAGGAAAAACCCCATGCTCCGACTGCTCCGCCCCCTGCTGGTCTCGCTGCTGCTGATCGCCCCCGCGGCGTTCGCCGACGCGCTCTACCAGGTCGAACTGATCGTCTTCCGCCAGGCGGAAAAACCGGTCAACGCCAGCCAGCCCTCGCCCGAGGACTGGGCCAAGGGCGCCAGCGCCATCGCCGCCGAGAACGAGCGCGGCACCGCGCTGGGCGGCGAGGCGGAAAAACTCGCCGCCAAGGGCTACCAGGTGGTGCTGCACAAGGCCTGGCAGCAGGGCGTCGGCGGCAGCTCGGCGCCGGTGCGCTTCAGCACCGGCCAGGAGCACGACGGCCACTTCCCGGTGGAGGGCGTGCTCGCCCTCAGCCAGGGCCGCCAGCTCGAGCTCAAGCTGCAGAGCTGGATCAACCAGTTCAACCGCGACGGCTTCCTCACCGGCAGCGAGCGCGTGCAGGCCGAGCGCAGCGCGCTGCCTGGCCAGCTGATCTACCTCGACCACCCGAGCGCCGGCGCACTGATCCGCATCACCGCGCTCTGAACCGCGCGCGGGCGACAAAAAAGGGCGGCAGATCGCAGGATCTGCCGCCCTTTTGCTTGGGCCGCAAAAGCGCTGCCGTCAGCCGGCCAGCACCCGCTGCAGCACCGCCTTGACCTTGTCCATGCCGTCGGCAAGCGCCTGCTCGATCTCGGCCATGGTGATCACCCCGCTGGACTTGCCGGCCGCCGGGTTGACCACCAGCGCCAGGCAGGCGTAGGGCAGTTCCAGCTCGCGGGCCAGCGCCGCCTCGGGCATGCCGGTCATGCCGACGATGTCGCAGCCGTCGCGCTCCAGGCGGGCGATCTCCGCCACGGTTTCCAGGCGCGGCCCCTGGGTGGCAGCGTACACGCCGTGGCTGCTGAAGTCGCAGCCCTCGGCGCGCAGCGCGGCGATCAGCCGCTGGCGCAGCGCCTCGTCGTAGGGGTAGCTGAAGTCGATGTGGGTGACGTGGTCCAGCTCGCCCTCGAAGAAGGTCGAGGCGCGCCCCCAGGTGTAGTCGATCAGGTCGTGCGGCACGCACAGGTGCCCGCTGCCCATCGCGCGGTGGATGCCGCCGACGGCGTTGACCGCGAGGATCGCCTGCGCGCCGGCCTCCCTGAGCGCCCACAGGTTGGCGCGGTAGTTGACCTGGTGCGGCGGGATGCGGTGCGGATGGCCGTGACGGGCGAGGAACAGCACCTCGCGGCCGCCGAACTCGCCGCGCAGCACCTCGGCCGACGGTTTGCCCCACGGCGTGTCCAGGGCGACGGCCTCGCGGATGGTCAGCCCTTCCAGCTGGGTCAGTCCGGTACCGCCGATGATGGCTACAACGCTCATCCAGTTCTCCTAAAAATCAGATCAGTCCGGCGGCGCGCAGCGCGCCCGCCGCTTCCAGCCAGCGCGGCTGGCTCCGGTAGTCCTGGCCCGGCCAGGCCTGCGCGCGCATCCGCGCCAGGCGCGCGGCCGGCCTGACGCCCTGGCGCTGCAGCCAGCTCAGGGCCAGCTCGGCGGCGCCGCGGTCGTTGCACACCAGCGCCATGTCGCAGCCGGCGTCCAGCGCCGCCGCCACCCGCGCGTCGGCGGCACCGGCGACGTGGGCGCCGGCCATGCTCAGGTCGTCGCTGAAGATCACCCCCTGGTAGCCCAGCTCGCCGCGCAGGATGTCCTGCAGCCAGCGCCGCGAGAAGCCGGCCGGCTGCGCGTCGACCTGCGGGTAGATGACGTGCGCCGGCATGATGCCGTCGAGCTGCCCGGCCAGGGCGGCGAACGGCTGGAGGTCGCAGGCGCGGATTTCGGCGAGGCTGCGCTCGTCGCGCGGGATGGCCACGTGCGAGTCGGCCTCGGGCCAGCCATGGCCGGGGAAGTGCTTGCCGGTGGCGGGCATGCCGGCGGCGTGCATGCCGCGGATGAACGCGCCGGCCAGCTCGGCGACCCGCGCCGGGTCGCGGCCGAACGAGCGCGAGCCGATCACCGAGCTGCGCCCGTGGTCGAGGTCGAGCACCGGGGCAAAGCTGAAGTCGAGGCCGGCGGCCAGCACCTCGCAGGCCATCAGCCAGCCGCAGTGCTCGGCCAGGCGCGCGGCGTCCGGCGCTTCGGCCAGCGCCTGCATCGACGGCAGGCGCACGAAGCCCTGGCGCAGGCGCTGCACCCGGCCGCCCTCCTGGTCGACCGCCAGCAGCAGGTCGGGGCGCAGCGCGCGGATCGCCGCGCACAGCTCGCGCACCTGCTGCGGGTGCTCGATGTTGCGGGCGAACAGGATCAGCCCGCCGACTTCGGGCTGGCGCAGCAGATGACGGTCCTCGGCGGTCAGCCAGGTGCCGGCGATATCCAGCATCAGGGAACCCAACATGCAAACTCCTCAGACGAGCGCGGCGGCCTGCCAGTGCGGCTGCGGCGCCTCGTCGATGATCACGGAACAGTGCGCCGGCACCCGCTCGAACAGCGCGATCAGGTCGGCGTTGCGCAGGCGGATGCAGCCGTGCGAACGCGGCTCGCCCATCGGCTCGCTGTCCGGGGTGCCGTGCAGATAGATGTAGCGGCGGAAGGTGTCGACGCTGCCCAGGCGGTTGCGCCCCGGCTCGCAGCCGCTCAGCCAGAGGATGCGACTGAGGATCCAGTCGCGCTGCGGGAACTGCGCGGCCAGCTCGGCCGACCACACCTCGCCGGTCCAGCGCCGGCCGACCAGCACCGCGCCCGCGGGCAACCCGGCGCCGATCTTCGCGCGCACCTGGTGGCGGCCGCGCGGCGTGCAGCCCGAACCCTGGCGCTCGCCGGGGCCGTTCAGCGCGGTGGACACCGGCAGGCGCAGGCGCAGCGCGCCGGCGGCGAAGCCGTACAGGCACTGGTCGGCGAGGGAGATGTGCAGCAGGTCGAGCATGGAAGTGGCGCCGGTCATGGGGCGCCTAGCTTAGCCGATCCGCCCGCGCGCGGGCACCCACGGCTTAGAGCGCGGGATGATTGGCCTTGCCGCCATCGCGCGGACGCGCGGCGATCAGCGCCGCATCGGTCAGCCCGCTATCCGCGCGCAGGCCTGCGGCGGTGAACGGGATCAGCAGGCGCATCACCTCCTCCGGCGCAGTGTCCACCCCGAAGTCGGCCTCGGTGATCTCGCGCAGCGCCTGGATGCCGGCCATGCTGAAGGTCGCCGCGCCCAGCATGAAGCGCGCCCGCCAGGACAGCTCCAGCGGCGGAATATCCGGTACCGCCTCCTGCAGCAACTGCAGGTAGCGGCGCAACACCTTGCTGAACAGGCCGCCCAGATAGCCATGCAGCTGGCGCTGGTTCTGCCGCACGGCCATGCCTAACAGGCGCATGAACACCGTCAGGTCGCTGCCGATATCCCGGGCCACCGCGAACGCCTGCGCCACCAGCAACTCAAGGAGTTCCTCCAGCGTGGCATCCTGCCCCCGACGCTGGTCCAGCTCGCGCTCGAGGCCCTGACAGAACGG
>DASQBU010000316.1:0-3068 GCA_035635035.1 Pseudomonas sp. | reverse complement strand
CGGACGGGCGCCCGCTCGGGATTGGCGATCGGGCGCAGTCTAGCCAGGCGTGTGGCGGCGAATTTAACCGATTGTGACCTGGGCGGCGCTTTTCGCGGCGCGGCGCGGCGCGGGACTCAATCCCGGCCTGATCCGCGGCCGGTGATCCGCCCGTCCGGAGTCTTGCCGCCTAGACCAGCTTGTACTCCAGCGCGTAGCGCACCAGGTCGGCCACCGAGTGGGCATTGAGCTTCTGCATCAGGCGTGCCTTGTGGGTGCTGATGGTCTTGTTGCTCAGTGCCATCTGCTGGGCGATGTCGTTGACGTTGGCGCCCTGCACCAGGCGCTCGAACACCGAGAACTCGCGCTCGGAGAGCAGCGCGTGCGGCGGGCGCGCATCGGTCAGGTTGACCTCGAAGACCATCCGGTCGGCCAGCTCCGGGTCGATGTAGCGCCCGCCGGCGGCGACCTTGCGGATCGCCGCCAGCAGCAGGGTCGGGTCGCTGTCCTTGGTGGCGTAGCCGGAGGCGCCGGCCTTCAGCGCGCGGGCGGCCATCTGCGCCTCGTCGTGCATGGACAGCATGAGGATCGCCGGCGGCTGGCTGAGCGCGCGGATCCGCGCGATCGCTTCCAGGCCGCTCATGCCGGGCATCGAGATGTCCAGCAGGACCACCTCGCAGGGGGTCTGGCGCAGGTTCTCCAGCAGCTGCTCGGCGTTGCACGCCTCGCCGACCACCGCGAGGTCGCCGGCCAGGCCGACCAGCTGCTTGATGCCCTCGCGGACCAGGGTGTGGTCTTCGGCGACCATGACGCGGATCATCGGTTTTCCTCCTTGGGTTGCGCCGGCGGCGCGGGGTCCAGCGGGACCCGGACGGTCAGGGTGGTGCCCTCGCCGGGCCGGCTGGCGATGTGCAGGCTGCCGTCGAGCATCAGCGCCCGCTCGTGCATGCCGACCAGGCCGAACGAGCGCGGCCGCGTGGCGTCGACGGCGAAGCCGCGGCCGTCGTCGCTGATGCTCAGGCACAGGCGGTCGCGCTCCACGGCGAGCTGCAGGGCGACGCTCTGCGCCTGGGCGTGGCGGGTAACGTTGGTCAGCGCTTCCTGGAGGATGCGGAACAGCCCGGTGGCCTTGGCGTCGCTGAGCGCCGGCAGCTGCTCGGGCACCTCGACCAGGCAGGGGATCTGCGTGCGCGCCTCGAAGCGCCGCGCCTGCCACTCGATGGCCGAGGCCAGCCCGGCGTCGAGGATCGGCGGGCGCAGCGCGGTGGCCACGTCGCGCACCAGCTGGAACAGGTGGGCGATCTGCCGCTTCATGTTGCCGAGGCGCTCGCGCAGCCCCGGATCGAGGGCGGCGTAGCTCAGCTCGGCCATCGAGGTCTCCAGCTTGAGGCCGGTGAGCACCTGGCCCAGTTCGTCGTGCACCTCGCGGGCGATGTGCGCCTTCTCCTCCTCGCGCACGCTTTCCAGGTGCGCCGACAGCTCGCGCAGCTGCGCCTCGCTGGCGCGCAGCGCGGCCAGCGCGCGGCGCCGCTCGCTGATGTCGGCGACGAACACCACCAGGTACTCGGCGCGCCCGTAGCGCAGGAAGCTCAGCGACACCTCGGCGGGCAGCAGGCTGCCGTCGGCGCGCCGGTAGTCGGTCTCGAAGCGCGTCGGCCCGCGCCCGGCGCGCACCCGCTTCCACACCTCCAGCCAGCGGTCCATGTGCAGGTCCGGCTTGAAGTCGGCCAGCGGGCGGCCGACCACGCTGTCCGGCGCGCAGCCGAGCAGGTGCTCCACCGCACGGTTGGCGTAGCGCACCCGGCTGTCCCAGTTGATCCACAGGACGCCCACGGTGCCCTGGTCGATGGAGAACTGCGCCAGGCGCAGCTCCTCGGCGGCGCAGTCGCGCTGCTCGACCTGGCGGCGCGCCTCCAGCAGGCGCAGGGTCTGTGCGTTGAGCTGGCGACGCACGGCGACCAGCAGGGCGAGGACGCTCAGCACCAGCAGGCCGAGCAGCAGGCTGGCGGCGCGCCAGAAACCGAGGGTCTGCTCGATCAGCGCGTGGCCCGGCGGCTGCAGCCAGCGGCGGTGCAGTTGGTCGAGCTGCTTGGCCGGGATGGCGCGCAGGCCGGCGTCGACGAGCTGCGCCAGCTCCGGCCAGTCGCGGCGCACGGCGACGCGCAGCAGCTGCGGCAGGCCGATGTCGCCGACGATGGCCAGCGCCTCCTGCTCGACCTCGCGGGCCAGCTGGCTGAGCTGCGCCTCGTCGAGCACCGCGTAGCGCGCCTGCTGGGCGAGCAGGCGGTGCAGCGCCTCCTGGGCGCTGGCCAGCGGCTGCAGGTAGAGGTTGGGGTAGCTGCTGCTCAGGTAGTCGGCGACCGCCGGCGGCGCGCTGAGCGCCAGCGGTTCGCCGCGGCCGAGGCGGTCGAGGTCGAGGCCGACCTGGCCGTTGCGCTCGCCGACCACCAGGTAGGAGACGCGCATGAACGGCTCGGAGAACAGCCAGTGGCGCAGGCCGGCGGCGGTCTGCTGCAGGCCCGGGGCGAGGTCGATCTGCCCGGCGAGGCGCGCCGCCTCCAGCGCCTCCATGCTGGGGAAGTGCTGCCACTGCAGGCGCACGCCGAGCTGCGCGGCGAGCTGCTCCATCAGCTCGACGTGGGCGCCGTAGAGGGTGTGCTTGCGGCCGTCGAGCTGCGCGTAGGGCGCCTGCAGGACCACGCCGACCCGCCACTGGCGGTGCGTGGCCAGCCAGTCGGCGAGGGCCGGCTGGCCGGCGACGGGCCGCGGCGGCTCGGCCGCCGGGGCGGCGGGCGCCAGCAGCAGGAGCAGCGCGGCCAGCCACGGCAGCAGGCGCCACAGGGGCGCCGACCCGCTCAGCACGGGAGCCGGCCGGCGGGGCCGGGGGCAGGCGGCGCGGTTACGACAAGGTTCATCGGACTCCGGATCGGCGCGGGCGGCCGGCGTCGGGAAGGGGTTGCCTGTTTTTAGTGCACATACTGTGCCAGCCTGCCTCGAGATGGCGCCCGGCCGGCGCCGCGCCGGGGGCGCGCCGCCGTCGGTGTTCGCGGCCTGCCCGCTCGTGGCGCGCGGGTGCGCCATCCCGGGGC
>DASQBU010000315.1:0-9085 GCA_035635035.1 Pseudomonas sp. | reverse complement strand
GCGAGGCGACCCTGGAGCTGGTCAACAGTTTTCTGGTGGAGAGCGGACTCTAGGGGAGGCCCGACCTGCTGGTCGGGGGCAGTAGGGGACGCTGCAGTCAGGCGTGCCCGATATACCCCCAGACATACCCCTAAACCTTGGGGGTATCCAGAGCAAGGCGGGAGAACCCGGGCATAAAAAAACCGGCTGCAAGGGCCGGTTTCTCTGGGTTTGTGGCTTGTTCGGGGGAAGGCGGGAGCAAGCGGGGGAGGGTATGTGGTGCCTGGGACGGGACTCGAACCCGTAAGCCGTTTTAGCGGCGGCGGAGTTTAAGTCCGCTGTGTATACCAATTTCACCACCCAGGCCCTGCAGTGGCGGGCTTCTGTCGCCCGCCATACCTTGGCATCGCGCTGTCTTGATGCCTGCGGAATATACCCGATGGGGGGATATTCTGTCGCTCCGCGAAATTTCTGGAGCGTAGAAGCAAAAATGCCCCGAAACCTTAAGGTGTCAGGGCATTTTCGTGTTTCGAATATGGCGGTGAGGGAGGGATTCGAACCCTCGATACGGTTTCCCGTATACACACTTTCCAGGCGTGCTCCTTCAACCGCTCGGACACCTCACCATATTTCGTGTCGTTGGGCTGTGCCCTGTCGACGGCGCACAATATAGTTGAGGTGTTTTTCGAATGCAAAGGTTTTTTCAAATTTTTCATTGGCTTAGAGCCGGACGCGGAGGGCCCGCCTGCTAGACTGCGGCCTTCGACGGGGGAGGCGAGCGTGGCGAACTGGGACATTTTCTGCAGCGTGGTGGACAACTTTGGCGATATCGGGGTGACCTGGCGCCTGGCGCGGCAGCTGGCCGCCGAATATGGCCACCCGGTGCGCCTGTGGGTCGACGAGTTGGCGGCCTTCGTTGCGCTCTGCCCGCAGGCCGATGCCGGGCTGGCGCGGCAGCGGGTGGCTGGGGTGGAAGTCTGCCATTGGTCAGAGGACTGGCAGCACGAAGCGATGGCCGATGTGGTGATCGAAGCCTTCGGTTGCGCACTACCGGCGGCCCAGGTGGCGGCCATGCGCGCCGCCGAGCGGCGGCCGTTGTGGCTGAATCTGGAGTATCTCAGCGCCGAGGACTGGGTGGTCGGCTGCCATGGCTTGCCCTCGCCCCAGGGCCAGGGGCTGCAGAAGTACTTCTTCTTTCCGGGTTTCGTCGCCGGTACCGGCGGCGTGCTGCGCGAGCGCGAGCTGCTGGCGCGGCGGCGGGCGTTCCAGACCGACGCGGCGGCGCGGCGGGCGTTTCTCGCGGGGCTCGGGGTCCCCGCCGCGGATGAAGAACGGCTGATTTCGCTGTTCGCTTACGAGAATCCCGGTCTGGGCGAGTGGCTGGATGCGCTGGCCGCCGATCCGCAGGCGACCCGCTTGTTGGTGCCACGCGGGCGCATCCTCGGCGATCTGCGGCAGTGGCTGGGCGAGGCGGCGGAGCTGCAGCCGGGCTTCGCCGCGCGGCGCGGCAACCTGCAGCTGCAGGTGCTGCCGTTCGTGTCCCAGGATGACTACGACCGCCTGCTGTGGTGCTGCGATTTCAACGCGGTGCGCGGCGAGGATTCCTTCGTGCGCGCGCAGTGGGCCGGGCGGCCGCTGCTCTGGCATATCTATCCGCAGCAGGAGGAGGCTCACTGGGAAAAGCTGGAGGCGTTCCTGGCGCTCTATCGGCAGGGCTTGTCGCCGGCGGCGGCGCAGGCGCTGCAGCAGCTGTGGCGGGCGTGGAATGCCGGCGCTGGGATGGGGGCGGCCTGGCAGGCGCTGCAGCCGTATTGGTCGGAGTGGCGCGAGCATGCGGAAAGCTGGTGCGCGGAGCAGGCCTCCCGTCCCGATCTTGCTGCGGCGCTGGAACAGTTTTACCAAAATTCGCTATCATGCGCGGCTTAGATCTTGTACCTCCTGTCATATCCGGATATCTCGCATGAAAACCGCACAAGAAATGAAGGCCAACAGCGTTGCCCTGATCGATGGCCATCCGTGGCTGATTCAGAAAGCTGAGTTCACCAAGTCCGGTCGTAACAGCGCCATCGTCAAGATGAAGCTGAAGAACCTGATCAACGGTTCCAAGACCGAAACCGTTTACAAGGCCGACGACAAGATGGAGCCGGTCATCCTCGATCGCAAGGAAGTGACCCTGTCCTACATCAGCGGCGAGGACTACGTGTTCATGGATCCGGAGTACAACTCCTATGAACTGCGTGCGGAAGACCTGGAAAGCGTCCTGCCGTTCATCGAAGAAGGCATGACCGACGTCTGCGAAGCCGTGTTCTTCGAAGGCAAGGTGATCTCCGTCGACCTGCCGACCACCATCGTGCGTCAGGTCGTCTACACCGAAACCGCCGCCCGTGGCGACACCAGCGGCAAGGTGATGAAGCCGGCCAAGCTGCGCAACGGCACCGAAGTCAAAGTGGCCGATTTCGTGAACATCGACGACTGGATCGAAATCGATACCCGCGACGGCTCCTACAAAGGCCGTACCCAGGCTCCGCAAGCCTGAGTCTGACCCGCGTGTATCCAAAAGCCCGGCCTTGCGCCGGGCTTTTTCGTTTGGCGGGCTGTCTGCCCTGAGTCGTGGGGCAAGGTTCGGGGAGTTTTGGCTAGCTTCTGTCGCTGCAGCCGGTTGCCATCTTGAGATAGCTGAGCGCACGGCGTCGGTTGGCAGAGTCGAGATAGGTCATCTTCGCGGTGACGACTTCGCAGAGCAGCCGCTCCTGCGGTTCCTCGATGGAGATGACCTTGACGATGTCCAGTTTGGTGCCGTAGGTGTAGGGCTCGACCTGTGGCGGGGGCTGATTTTGGTCGTGTTGCGGCGGGGCGGCGCAGGCCGTCTGGGTGAGGGCTGCGATGCAGCACAGTGGCAGGAACAGACGCAGTAGAGAGGGTTGCATGGCGATTACCTCCGAGGCGTGAGGTGTGTTTGATCCCCCTTCGATGTCAGCGCCGTATCCCGGCCGTACTGCCCCTTTTTTCAGGAAGTCTAGACCGGATTTCGGCCGATGCATGGGATGGCTCGTCTGCGGGTATGCCTAGCCTTGCTTGGGGACCGTTGGCAGGCACGACGGTGCGTCGCGATCAAGAGCGTTCGGGGGCGCGGTCTGCTAGGATGCGTGGCCATTTTCCGGGGGCGACATGAACAACTACCAGCAGCTGGCCGAGGTGCACGACGAATACGGGGTGATCCGCGTGGTCCAGGCGGGCGACTACCGGTTTCTCGAATTCGGCGACGAGGTCGAGCAGAGCTGCAGCTACGTCCCCGATCCGGCCTGGCTGGAATACGACTACACCCGCGCCATGCTGCTCGGTGCGCTGCTGCCCGAGCGTCTCGAGCAGGCGCTGTTCCTCGGTCTGGGCGGTGGCAACCTGACCCAGGCCTGCCTGAAGTTCCTGCCGCTCACCGCGGTGGAGGCGGTCGAGCTGCGCCCGGCGGTGCCGCGCCTGGCCCGCGAGTTCATGGGCCTGGCCGACGATCCGCGGCTGACCATCCGTGTCGGCGATGCCAGCACGCTGCTGGCGAGCTGCGCGCCGGCCGACCTGATCTATCTGGACCTGTATACCGACACCGGGCCGGCGCCGGCGCACATCGCCTGGGGCTTTCTCGCTGCCTGCCGCGCGCAGCTGCGCCCCGGTGGCTGGCTGGTGATCAACCAGTGGAGCGCCACCGACGGCAAGCCGCTGGGTGCGCCGCTGCTGCGCGGGCTGTTCCGTCACTGCTACTGGGAGTGCCCGGTCACCGAGGGCAACGTCATCCTCTATGTGCCGGCCGACGAGGAGCAGGTGCTGGACGTCGAGCGCCTGCGCCAGCGCGCCGAGGCCTTGGCGCCGCGCCTCGGCTACGGCTTCGAGCGCTATCTCGAGGCGCTGCGTCCGGCCACCTGAGCCGCCTGTCCCGCCGTTTGTGGACGTGCGGGGCAAAAATTCCGCGACTCGGCACGCATTTTGCGTTATGATGCGCGCCGGCTTTGACGCGCTCTGTTCCGACTCTGCACCCTCAGGAAGCGCTGCTTCCGCCGTGCGTCCGTCTCCACGGACACGTCTTGACGAACTATCCTTTCCACGCGATTTCGCAAATCCCCGCCGACCAGGCTGCCAGGGTGACCCTTCGGGTCTTGCTTTTGGCTGGCGCAGCGCTGGCCATGGGTCTTTGCGGATGTACATGAGGCAAACACCCATGACCGATACCATCGTTGGCGGCTTCGCCGCGCTCAACCTTCACCCGGCCGTGCTTTCCGCGATCACTGCGGTTGGCTACGAAGAGCCCTCCGCCATCCAGGCCCAGTCGATTCCGGTAATCCTCTCCGGTCACGACATGATCGGCCAGGCACAGACCGGCACCGGCAAGACTGCCGCCTTCGCCCTGCCGATGCTGTCGAAGCTCGATCCGGCACGCCGCGAGCCGCAGGTGCTGATCCTGACCCCGACCCGCGAGCTGGCCCTGCAGGTCGCCGCGGCCTTCGAGCGCTACTCCAGCGACATGGGCAGCGTGAAGGTGGTCGCCGTGTACGGCGGCGCGCCCATGGGCCCGCAGCTCAAGGCCCTGCGCCAGGGGGCTCAGGTAGTGGTGGCGACCCCCGGTCGGCTGTGCGACCACCTGCGCCGTGACGAGAAGCTGCTGACCACCGTTAATCACCTGGTCCTCGACGAAGCCGACGAGATGCTCAAGCTCGGTTTCATGGAAGACATCGAGGTGATCTTCCAGGCCCTGCCGGAAAGCCGCCAGACCGTGCTGTTCTCCGCGACCCTGCCGGCCTCGATCCGCGCCATCGCCGAGCGCAACCTGAAGTCGCCCAAGCACGTCAAGATCGCCGCCAAGACCCAGACCGTCGAGAGCATCGAGCAGGCCCACCTGATGGTGCACGCCGACCAGAAGCAGGCCGCCGTGCTGCGTCTGCTGGAGGTCGAGCAGTTCGATGCGCTGATCGGCTTTGTGCGTACCAAGCAGGCCACCCTCGACATCGCCGAGATGCTCGAGCGCAACGGCTACCGCGCCGCTGCGTTGAACGGCGACATCGCCCAGGCCCAGCGCGAGCGCGTGGTCGAGTCGCTCAAGAACGGTGTGCTGGATATCGTGATCGCCACCGACGTGGCCGCTCGCGGCCTCGACGTGCCGCGCATCACCCACGTGCTGAACATCGACATGCCGTATGACCCGGAGTCCTACGTGCACCGCATCGGTCGTACCGGTCGCGCCGGCCGCACCGGTCGCGCGCTGCTGCTGGTGACCCCGCGCGAGCGCCGCATGCTGCAGGTGATCGAGCGCGTCACCGGGCAGAAGGTCGCCGAGATCAAGCTGCCGGACGCCGAGGTGGTGCTGGAAGCTCGCCTGCAGCGTCTGGCCAACAGCCTCAAGCCGCTGCTGGAGGGCGCCGAAGCCGCCCGTGGCGAGGTCTGCGCCGAACTGTGCCGCCGTCTCGAGTGCACTCCGGCGGCGCTGGCCGCCGCGCTGCTGGCCAAACAGACCCAGGGCCAGGCGCTGGATCTGGAAGGCGTGCGTCGCGAGCAGCCGCTGGCGCCGGCGCCGATGCGCGAGCGTCCGGTTGGCGAGCGCACGGAGCGGGGCGAGCGCACCGGCGAGGCCCGTCCGCGCCGTCCGATGGAGCCGCTGGCCGAAGGCCGCGTGCGTTGCCGCACCGCGCTGGGCAAGCGCGACGGCATCGCCGCCAAGAACCTGCTCGGCGCCATCATCAACGAGGGCAAGCTGGTCCGCGAGGCGATCGGCCGTATTCAGGTGCGCGAAACCTTCAGCCTGGTCGAGCTGCCGGAGGAAGGCCTCGAGCGCCTGCTCGGTCGCCTGAAGGAAACCCGCGTGGCGGGCAAGGCCCTGCGCCTGCGTCGCTACCACGAGGATTGATCCTCCACGCCGCTTGCATCTGATGAAAACGCCCCGACTGGTTCGGGGCGTTTTTGTATCTGCGATAAGGTTTTTTCAGCCGAAGCGGTAGATGTCCCGACTGATGGTGCCCTTGGTGAAGCCCTGGTATTCGACATGGAAGGCGCCGCCGGCGCCGCGGGCAAAGAACAGTGGCAGCAGGTGTTCGTCGCTCGGATGGCTGCGGACTGCCCAGGGGGCCTGCTGGCGGTAGTCGTGCAGGGCGGTCTGGTCGCCGCTTTCCAGATGCGCGACCAGCCAGTCGCGGAATTCGCGGGCCCAGGGCTGCACCACCTCGGGTCCGGCGTCCCAGTCCAGTTCGCGGAGGTTGTGGGTCACGCTGCCGGAGCCGATCAGCAGGATGCCGTGTTCGCGCAGCCCGGCGAGTGCCTGGCCCAGCCGGGTCTGCAGGGCGGGGCCCTGCCGGCTGGGCAGCGACAGCTGCACCACCGGGATGTCGGCGCTGGGGTACATGAAGCGCAGCGGTACCCAGGCGCCGTGGTCGAGCGGGCGCTGCGGGTCGAGGTGGGCCGGCAGTCCGGCGGCCAGCAACAGTTCAGCGATCTCCTGGGCCAGCTGCGGCTCGCCCGGAGGGGCGTACTCCAGGGCATAGAGTGCCGGCGGGAAGCCGTAGAAGTCATGCCAGGCCTGCTGCTGCGGCGCCGCGGTCAGGCGCAGGTCGTCGGTTTCCCAGTGCGCGGACACCAGCAGGATCGCCCGCGGCCGCGGCAATTCGCGTCCCAGGCGGGCGAGGGTGCGGCCGGTGTCGCCGTCGGGTTCGAGGGCGACCATCGGCGAACCATGGGAGATGAACAGGCTGGGCAGCATGGGCGGTGTCTCAGGATGGCGGGGCGCTATCTTCGACAGCCAGGGCGACAAAATCCAGCGCCGTTTTCTCCCCGGAGCAGGCCGGTGCCAGGGCTGCGGGGAGGGCTGCCCACCGGAGTGTGGGCGGGCGGCACTGTGGTCAGAGAATCTTCGCCACCGCGTCGAAAGGCAGGCGCGGGCCGCGCGGGTGGTGGCCGCCCTCGACGCCGTAGCCGAGGTTGACCAGGAAGTTGACCTGCCAGCGGCCGTCGGGGAAGAACGCCGAGTTGAGCTTGGCGGCGTCGAAGCCGCTCATGGCGCCGCAGTCGAGGCCCAGCGCGCGGGCGGCGAGCATCAGGTAGGCGCCCTGCAGCGCGCTGTTGCGCGCGGCGGTGGTTTCGGCCAGCGCCGGGTTGGCGTCGAACAGCGGCTTGGCCTCGTAGGCCTTGAACTGGGTCGGCAGGTGCTCCTGGAAGCGGCTGTCGGCGGCGACGATCACCGTGACCGGCGCGTGCAGGGTCTTCTCCACGTTGCCTGGGCTCAGGGCGGGCAGCAGCTTCTGCTTTTCCGCGGCGCTGCGCACGAACAGGTAGCGCCCCGGCTGGGTGTTCATCGAGGTCGGCCCCCATTTCAGCAGCTCGTAGAGCTGGTGCAGGGTGTCGTCGTCGACCGGGCGGTCGGTGAACTGGTTGTAGCTGCGCGCTTGGCGAAACAGCTGATCGAGGGCGGCGGCGTCGAGCGGGCCTTTCATGGTCGGGGATTCCTGGTCAGTCGAAACGGAAGGCGGAGAGGGTGGTTTCCAGGGCGCGGTCGGAAAACACCTTGCGGCCGTGGCCATCGGCCGCCGCGCCGGCCACCACCATCAGCGGCAGCAGGTGTTCTTCGGCGCGTGGTGGGTGGCACAGGCGCGCCGCCGGCGCCTGCGCCCAGTCGCGCAGGGCGGCCTGGCGCTGCGCCGGTTCGGCCTCCACGGCCCGGGTCAGCCAGGCGTCGAACTCGTCGGAAATCGGTCCGAAGCGCGGGTCGCCGTAGCCGCGCATGTTGTGGAAGCTCATGCCGCTGCCGACGATCAGCACGCCTTCCTCGCGCAGCGGCGCCAGGGCGCGGCCGGCGTCGAGGTGCGCCTGCGGGTCGAGGTCGTGGCGCAGCGACAGTTGCACCACGGGGATGTCGGCCGCGGGGAACATCAGCTTGAGCGGAATGAACATGCCGTGGTCGAAGCCACGCGCGGCGTCTTCGCCACTGGGAATCTGCGCCTGGCCCAGCAGCTCGCGGATGCGCGCGGCCAGTGCCGGACTGCCGGGGGCGTCGTAGCGCAGCTCGTAGGTGTGCGGCGGGAAGCCGTAGTAGTCGAAGATCAGCTCCGGCCGGCTGGCGGTAGTGACGCTGAAGCGTCCCTCCAGCCAGTGCGCCGAGACCAGGACGATGGCCTTGGGCGGCTGCGGCAGGGTGGCCGCCACGCCACGCAGGAAGTCGGCCATGCGGGTCCAGGTGTCGGGCGGGTTCCAGTCCATGAAGAAGCACGGGCCGGCGCCGTGCGGGATGAACAGGGTGGGCATCGACATGGGGCTACTCCGCCAGGGAAACAGGTGCCTACTATCCGCTATTCCCCCGGCGTTGATAATTCCTGAAAATCGATCATCGGCTTCTGCTGGGACGATGAATCGCGCCGTGGTGGCGCGGTATCCCGCAGGACGGCCGAAAGGTGTCCGAGACAGGAGAGTCATGCATGCACGAGGAATTCTGGCAGGCGCGCTGGGCGCGCAACGAGATCGGCTTTCACCGCAGCGAGGTGAATCCCGCGCTGCAGGCGCACTGGCCGGCGCTGCAACTGGTGCCGGGCAGCACGGTCCTGGTGCCGCTGTGCGGCAAGAGCCTCGACATGCCCTGGTTGGCGGCCCACGGGCATGCGGTGCTCGGCGTGGAACTGGCGGAGAAGGCGGTGGATGACTTCTTCGCCGAGCAGGGGCTGGTGGCCGAGGTGAGCGCCGATGGCGCCCTGCGCCGCCACCAGGCCGCGGACATTGCCCTGCTGCAGGGCGACCTGTTCGCCGTCTCGGCGGCGCAGACCGCCGGGTGTGCCGGCTACTACGACCGTGCGGCGCTGATCGCCCTGCCTCCGGAGATGCGCCCCCGCTATGTGGCCCACCTGCAGAGCCTGTTGCCGAGCGGGTGCCGCGGCCTGCTGGTAACCCTCGATTATCCGCAGGAGCAGAAGAAGGGGCCGCCGTTCGCGGTGAGCGATGCCGAGGTGCGTGCCCTGTACGGCGAGGGCTGGCGGATCGAGCTGCTGGAGGATGCCGATGTGCTGGCGGACAACGGCAACTTCGGCGCGCTCGGGGTGACCGAGCTGCGCCAGCGGGTCTATCGGCTGACCCGCCTGTGAGTGGGGGC
>DASQBU010000314.1:0-2022 GCA_035635035.1 Pseudomonas sp. | reverse complement strand
TTCGCGCCTTCGGCGCGGGAACGTCGGCTTCGCCGTCACTCCTTCTTACTGGCGTTAGGTTGCAGGTCATGATTTGCACAAAGTGCGGTGGAACTCGATTCAACAGCTGGAATCGTTGCATGGACTGCCGCAACCAGCGCGCGAAAGTTCGGGTCGAGAGAATCAAGAAGAATGGCGGCTCTCATACAAGCGCGGAATGGAAGTCTCTTCTTGCAAGCAGCCCGACCTGCGCAGCAAGTAGGGTGGACAACGGCGCAGCCTTGTCCACCGACACGCGCCCGGCGGTGGGCAATCGCTGCGCGAGCTGCCCTCCCTGCGTGGCTCACTCGCCCAGCGTCTCGTAGCACTCCGGGGTGAAGCGCGGCGTGCAGATGCAGTAGAACACCAGCTCCTCGTCGCCGAGGCTGGCGATCCGCTGCGCCACGCCGGCGGGGATCACCACCAGGTCGCCGGGGCCGACCTCCTCCGGCGCCAGTCCGCCGATCTCGACCCGGCCGCGCCCGGCAACGATCAGGTAGCGTTCGACCACCCCGTGCAGGCGGTGTAGCTGGGTGGTGACGCCCGGCGCGACGCGCGCCTCGGCCACCGACACCGCCGGGTCGCCGGCGTGGTTGAGCACTTCGAGGATCTTGCAGCGCTCGGCGGTGACGAAGGCCGTCGCCGGATCGGGGCGGACGATCGCCGCCTGCAGGGTGTCGCTCATTGCGTGTCTCCGCGCAGCTCCAGCACCCGCTGGCGCAGCAGCTCCGGCTCGGCGGCCAGTGCGGCCAGGGGTTCGCCGACGCGCAGGGCGATGCGCCGCAGCGGCCGCAGCCGGCGCAGTCGACCGATGAGCGAGGTGGCGCCATGCGAGAACGGGCTGGCCCACAGCCCGGACAGGGCCAGCGGCAGCACCGCCACCGGATGGCGGTCGAGGATGCGGCGGATGCCCGGGCGGAACGCGCCGAGTTCGCCGTCAGGGCTGAGCCGCCCTTCCGGGAAGATCGCCACCAGCTCGCCGGCGCCCAGCGCCGCGGCCACCTCGTCGTAGGCGCGCTCCAGCAGCGCGGCGTCCTCCCTGGCCGGGGCGATGGGAATGGCGCGGGCGGTGCGGAACACGAACGACAGCAGCGGCCAGGCGAAGATGCGGTGGTCCATGACGAAGCGGATCGGCCGGCGGCAGGCGGCGGCGATCACCAGCGCGTCGACGTAGCTGACGTGGTTGCACACCAGCAGCGCCGGGCCGCTGGCCGGGATGCGCTCGACGCCCTGCTTGTCCAGGCGGTAGACGCTGTGCACCAGCAGCCAGACCAGGAAGCGCAGCAGGAACTCCGGCACCAGGCGGAAGATGTACACCGCCACCGCGGCGTTGCTCAGCGCGGCGACGGCGAACAGCGCGGGGATGCTCAGCCCGCCGCCGAGCAGGCCGGCCGCGGCGCCGGCGCCGACCACCATGAACAGCGCGTTGACGATGTTGTTGGCGGCGACGATCCGCGCGCGGTGCGCCGGCGCCGAGCGCAGCTGCATCAGCGCGTACAGCGGCACGATGAAGAAACCGCCGAACAGGCCCAGGGCGAACAGGTCGAACAGCACGTGCAGGGTGCCCGGCGCCGCCAGCAGGGCGGTCAGCGCCAGCGGCGCGGCGGGTGCGCTGGCCGGCGCGGCGAGGGCCAGGTCGAGGCCGAACACCGTCAGGCCGATGGAGCCGAGCGGCACCAGGCCGATCTCCACCTGCGGGCCGGACAGCCGCTCGCAGAGCATCGAGCCGGCGCCGATGCCGAGGGTGAAGGTGGCCAGCAGCAGGGTCACGCTGCTCTCGCTGCCGCCCAGCACGTCCTTGGCGAAGGCCGGGAACTGGGCGAGCAGCAGCGCGCCGTACAGCCAGAACCAGGAGATGCCGAGGATCGACAGGAACACCGTGCGGTTGGCGCGGGCGAAGCCGATGTTGCGCCAGGTCTCGACGAACGGGTTGAGGTTGAGCGCCAGGCCCGGCTCCGGCGCCGGCGCGGCGGGGATGCCGCGGCTGGTCAGGTAGCCGAGCAC
>DASQBU010000313.1:0-5270 GCA_035635035.1 Pseudomonas sp. | reverse complement strand
CTGCTGCCGCGCACCCTGCGCCCACGGCCGAAGCACGGCCACAACGAGCCGGCGTTCCTGGTCGAGGTGCTCAACGAGGTCGCCCGCCATCGCGGCGAGACGCCGGAGTGCCTGGCGGAGCACACCAGCGCCTGCGCGCGGGCGTTCTTCGCCCTGCCGACGCTGGACTGATCCGCCGCTCGCGGACTTTCAGCCGGCGGCGCCGGCCAGGGCTTGGCGCAGGCGCAGCAGCACGGCATCGGCCTCGCCCTCGGCGGCGGCCAGCCCGCGCTGCCAGCATTCCAGGCAGGGTTGCAGATCAGCCTCGGCGGCGGCGCGCAGGCTCCATTGCAGGCGGTCGTGCCAGTCGCCCAGCGCGGTCTGCGCCGCCTTCAGCAACTCGGGCTGCTGCAGGGTCAGCTGCTGCGGCCAGACCTCGGCGGCGTAGCGCACCCGCTTGACCAGGATGCGCAGGCGATGGCGATCGTGCGCCGGATCGGCCAGCGCCAGCTGCAGGCGCCGTTGCTGGCGCTGCAGGCGCCGATGCACCCGCTTTTCCTCGCCGACCAGCAACCCCTCGCGCTGCGCCTCGCGCAGCAGCCCGGGCCACAGGGTCAGGCAATGCTGCAGGCGGGCCAGCGCCGGATCGCCGAGCAGCGCCTGGCAGCCGGCGACCAGCGCCCGCTCGCGCGGCACGGCGAGCGCCGCCCGTCCCTGCTGGCGCAGCTCCTCGGCCAGCACCTCCAGGTCGCGCAGCGGACTGCTCAGGCGCCCGACCTCGGCGGTCACCTCCTCCAGCGTCTCGACCCCCGGCAGGCCGCGCAGCGGGCGCAGCAGGCTGCGCAGACGGCGCACGACGATGCGCAGATCGTGCAGCGCCTCGCTGTCGGTCTGCGCCGCCAGACGGCTGCGGGTCGCCAGCAGGGCCACCTCGAGGATGATGAAGCGCTCGATCAACCGGTCAGCCAGGGCGGCCATGGGTCATCCTCCCGCAAGAGTCTGACGGCGAGCATAGCAGCCGGCCACTGCGGCCACCCTGCGCCCGGTCATCTCGCCGTCATCCGGCGCCGCGCCAGCTGGAGGCGCAGCGCCCTCAGCGCCCGGCGCAGCGCGCCCGGATCGGCGGCCGTGCCGGCATAGCGCTGCGCCTCGAAATGCCGGGCGAAGGCGCGGATCGCCCCCGCCTGCTCCGGCAGGCCCAGCGCCGCCCGCTCGGCGAACGCCCGCGGGCCTTCGCCGGCTTCGCGGCGCAGGCCGTGCCGGGCCAGCAGGCGCTCGAAGCGCCGGTACAGCTGGCGCTGCGGGTCGCGCTCGCGCCGCCAGGGCTTGAGCAGCAGCACGGCCAGCAGACCGAGCAGCAGGCCGCAGGCGCCGACCAGCAGCAGCCCCACGCGGGCGGCGTCCGGCCGACCGAGCCAGCCCTCCAGCAGCTTGAGCTGCGCCTCGCCCTGATAGCCGAGCACCTTGCGCTGCCAGGCGTAATTGAGGTTGTCCCAGGACAGGCGCAGCGCGTTGATCCACTGCACGTGCCGGTAGCGCAGCGGCGACAGCGCCGTTCCGGCCTGGAACTCCTCGCCCGCCGGCAGCGCCTGCTCCAGGCCCTGTTCGATGCGCTGCGGGGCGACCTGGAAGGTCGGATCGACGCTGGTCCAGCCGCGCCCGGGCAGCCAGTACTCGACCCAGGCATGGGCGTCGAACTGGTGGACCAGCACGTAGTTGCCCTCGGGATTGAGTTCGCCGCCCTGGTAGCCGACCACCACCCGCGCCGGCACCCCCGCCGCGCGCAGGACGAAGGTCATGGCCCCGGCGTAGTGGGCGCAGAAGCCCCGCCGGCTGTCGAACAGGAAGTGGTCCACGGTGTCGCCCTCGGCCGGCGGCGGCTTGAGGGTGTAGTAGTACTTCTTCTCGGCGAAATGCCGGAGCAGGCCGTCGACCAGGGCCTGCCCATCGCTGCCGTAGCGCTCCTTCAGTCGCGCCGCCCAGCGCCGCGCCCGCGGGTTGCCCTGCGCCGGCAGCTGCAGCGCGGCGCTGAGGCGCGGGCTGGCTTGCGGCTCGCGCAGCGCCTGCGGCCAGGAGGTCGCCCGGTACAGCAGGTTCTGCTCCACCGGCCGGCGGCGCTGCAGGCGGAAATCGCCCATCTGCCGGGTCTGCTCCAGCTCGGTGCGCGCGGTGTCCAGGGCGAACAGCCAGGGCTGGCCGCTGGCCTGCATGAGGATGCTGTAGGACAGCGCCGGCCCCTCCGGCTGCCAGGCCGGCGGCGGCGCCTGCTCCGGCTCGCCCCGTTGCGACCAGCGCCGCCCGTCGAACTGCTCGAAGGTCATGGCGCGCCAGTACAGCTGGCTGCGCGGCGGAGTCGGCCCGTCGAAGCTGGCGTGAAAGGCCAGGTCGGCGGACTGGCTGAGCTCGGCCAGCTCGCCCGGACTCATGCTCTCGGCCAGCCCGCGCGTGCCGCCGGCGCCGGGCATCGGCATCGACCACAGCGGCCCCAGGCGCGGGAACAGCACGAACAGCACCAGCATCAGCGGCACCGCCTGCACCAGCAGGCCGGCGGCCAGGCGCAGGGTCGGCCCGGGCTTCTCGCTCAGGCTGCCCTGTTGCAGGCCGATCAGCGCCGCCAACAGCGTGGTCACCGGCAGCAGGCTGTACAGCGCCGCCGGCAGGCTGTCCTCGAACAGGTAGCCGGTGACCACCACGAAGAAGCCGAGGAACACCAGCACCAGCGCATCGCGGCGAGTCTTGAGCTCGACCAGCTTCAGCACGAAGGTGGCAATCAGCAGCGCCACCCCGGCGTCCAGGCCGATCAGCGCCCCGCGCGAGGCGTACACCCCGACGGCCGCCGCCAGCAGCATGGCGCCCTTGGTCAGGCCCCCCGGATAGCTGGTGCGCATGCGCAGCACCTGGACCCGCCAGGTGGCGCAGACCAGCCACAGGCCGATGATCCAGCCCGGGAGATGGCCGAGGTGCGGGAGGATCGCCAGCGCCTGGGCCACCAGCAGCCAGACCAGGCTGATCCGCGGGATCGCCGGCGAGGGCGTCTTCGCCGCGCGCTTCATGGCCGCGTCCGCGCCGGGCTGCCCGGCTCGCCGAACAGCGCCAGCTCGCGCAGGCAGGCCTCGCGCTGCGCCGCACCGCTCGCCGGCGGCCGGCTCACGCCGGGCAGGCGCAGGGCGAACGGCTGGTCGCGCGCCGCCAGCTGCAGCACCCAGTGGCAGAGCAGCGACAGGCGCGCCTCGCGCTCGCCGCCCAGGCTGTCGTAGTCCAGCCACAGGTCGTGGCCGTGCAGCTCGGCGAACTCCTTGACCAGCAGGCCCTGGCCGCGCGACCAGGCCTTCCAGCTCAGGCGCCGCAGCGAGTCGCCGCTCTGCCAGGGCCGCAGGCCCTGGAAGTCGTCCACTCCGCCGCGCTGGGCCGCCACGCCCGGCTCCTCATCCTCGCCAATCCCCGGCGCCGGCGGCAGCTCGCCGGCCAGCGGGCGCGGGTAGACCAGCGCGGCCAGGTCCAGGTCGACCCAGCTCCAGGCCACCAGCAGGCCGAGCGGGAAGCGGCTCTCCACCCGCAGGCGCGGCGCGCGCAGCCAGCCCCGCCGCGGGGCGGGGAGGAACAGCTCGACCTCGGCGCCCCCGGCGGCGGCCACGTCGACCCGCTCGAGCGGCGCCGGCGGCCAGCCGAGGGCGATGGCGTGGCGTTCGCGGCCGTTGCCGTCCAGGCGCAGGCGAAAGCCGGCCTGCTCGCCGGCGAACACCGCCGGCGTCTCGCCGGCGGCCAGCTGCAGCCCGGCCAGGTTGCGCCAGGTGTGCAGGATGGCGACCAGGCTCACCGACAGCAGCAGGAAGGTCAGGGCGTAGGCCAGGCTGTTCTGGTAGTTGATCGCCGCCAGCAGCATCACCACGAGGGCCACGCCGAACATCGCGCCCTGGCGGGTCGGCACGATGAAGATGCGCCGCTGGTCCAGGCGAACCTGGCGGGCCGGCGGGATGCGCTTGTCCAGCCAGCGGCTCCAGCGCGCGGAAAGCGGGCGCGCGGTCATCAGAACGGCGCCACTTCGCGCAGCAGCCACTGCACCAGCGCGCCGCCGCCATGCCCGGCCGGGTCGGCCTCGTCGCGCAGGCGATGGCCGGCCACCGAGGGCAGCACCGCCTGCACGTCCTCGGGAATCACGTAGTCGCGCCCGGCCAGCATCGCCCAGGCGCGCGCCGCGGCGAGCAGCGCCAGGCTGCCGCGCGGCGACAGGCCGAGGGCGAAGGCCGGCTGGGTGCGGGTCGCCTCGACCAGGCGCAGCACGTAGTCGATCACCGCCTCGCTGGCGTGGACGCCCGGCACCTCGGCCTGCAGGCGCGCCAGCGCGGCGTGGTCGAGGATCGGTTCGAGGCGCGGCAGCAGCTCGCGGCGCGCCTCGCCGAGCAGCAGCGCGCGCTCGGCGGCGCGCGCCGGGTAGCCGAGCGACACGCGCATCAGGAAGCGGTCGAGCTGCGACTCCGGCAGGGCGAAGGTGCCGCCCTGGCTGGCGGGGTTCTGCGTGGCGATGACGAAGAACGGCTGCGGCAGCGGCCGGGTGGCGCCCTCGATGGTCACCTGGCCCTCCTCCATCGCCTCGAGCAGCGCGCTCTGGCTCTTCGGCGTGGCGCGGTTGATCTCGTCGGCCAGCACCAGCTCGGCGAAGATCGGCCCGGGGTGGAAGACGAACTGCCCGGTATCGCGATTGAACACCGAGGTGCCGAGGATATCGCCGGGCAGCAGGTCGGAGGTGAACTGGATGCGCTGGTAGCTCAGCCCGAGCACCTTGGCCAGGGCATGGCTGAGCGTGGTCTTGCCCATTCCCGGCAGGTCCTCCAGCAGCAGGTGGCCGCGCGCCAGCAGGCAGGCCAGGGCCAGGCGCACCTGCCGATCCTTGCCGAGCAGCACCTGATTGACCGCGGCCAGGCAGTTTTCCAGTTGGGTGCGCATGCGCATGCTCCGTTTGCGTAAAGCCTTGATCCTAATGGGCCGGCGCCCCAGCGCAAAGGCTGGCGCGGCAATTTGCCAACTGCGTGGTGCCGCCTACCGCGCCTTTTATTTCCGGATGTTACGCCCGTGGCGGCGCCACAGACCGCGGATCACGGGAGCCGAGCCGACCGCCGACCACCGCAGAGGCGCGCCGGGGCGCCCGCTGGCGGCGCCGGCAAGTGGACACCCGGCGCCGCCAGCGGTTAAGGTCCGGCGGCGCGCCATCTTGTCTCGCCTGAATCGGGGAACGCGCAGGATTATCGGACATAAGTCGGGAACAGGCAGACTTCTCGACCTTCGTCCCACTG
>DASQBU010000312.1:0-2323 GCA_035635035.1 Pseudomonas sp. | reverse complement strand
CGCGGGTCACGCGCAGGTATTCGGCGAAATCGTGGTTGGCATGCTCGGGCACGTCGGCACGCCGCCAGGCGGCGATATGGTGGCCGGTCGGCAGGATGAAGGCGTTCAGGGCAAGTTGGCGCTGGCTCATGGGTTCTCCTCCGGGCAGACGGAGCAGGCGGCATTCCTGTGCCGCCGGCATTGCTGGCCATGCCGTAGCAGCCGGCATGCCAACCGGCGGCGGGCCCTGCCGTACGGGCCTCGCGCTATGGGGCGGGGCGCCGCGGCCGCAGCGCCGCTGTCGCCTTTTCGGCAAAGTGCCGGCAAGCGCTGTGGCGTTTTCGTCAGCCGCCATGGCCCCACCTGCGCCGCCCGGCGCAACGGACCACGGCGCGCCCCGCCAGGGATGCGGCGCATATCAATATGTTTTTTTGTTTTCAAAAAAGGCACGTCAATTGCTTTTTCGCATTTAAAGGCGGCACACCGGCCGCCTGTCCTGTGTGCCCCTGCGAACAAGGAAGCAAGCGATGAACAAGAAACTGCTGGCCGCCACCCTGCTCGGCCTGTTAAGCGGCAGCCTGCTGCCGACGAGCGCCGCCCTCGCCGCCGAATCCCCCACGGTCATCCGCTTCGGCATGGCCACCGTGGGCAAAGGCGGCGTGCCCTACTCCCCCGACAACACCTCCGAGCTGGCCCACCAGCGCCAGACCATCGAGGAGGAACTCAAGGCCGACGGCATCAAGGTCGAATGGATCTACTTCAAGGGCGCCGGCCCGGCGGTCAACGAGGCGCTGGCCAACAAACAGCTGGACTTCTCCATGCAGGGCGACCTGCCGGCGGTGGTCGGCAAGGCCGGCGGCCTGAATACCCGGCTGATCACCGCCGACCGCCTGCTGAATTCCACCTACCTGGTGGTGCCGACCGACTCGCCGGCCAAGACCCTGGCCGATCTCAAGGACAAGCGCGTGTCGCTGTTCAAGGGCACCAACCTGCACCTGGCGATCCTGCGCGCGCTGAAGCACGAGGGCCTGGGCGATCGCGACTTCCGCCTGGTCAACATGGACACCGCCACCGCCTCCGCCGCCCTGGCGTCGAAGGACATCGACGGCGGCTGGTTCGGCCCGGAGGCCTTCCAGTTCCAGGCCAAGGGCATCGGCCGGATCCTCTACGACACCCGCGCGGTGGACGCCAAGCTGACTCGCCAGACCCACGTGCTGGTGGACGGCGAGTTCGAGCGGCAGCATCCGCAGATCGTGCAGAAGGTGGTCAACGGCTTGGTCAAGGCCGCGGCTTGGGCCGCCGACGACGCCAACCGCGAGGCCGCCCTCGCGCTGTGGGCCAACTCCGGCACGCCGGTCGAGGCGCTGCGCCAGGTGCACGAAGGTCAATCCTTCGTGCGCAACTACTCGCCGCGCCTCGACCCGTTCTTCATCGAGCGCTACCGCGTCACCGTCAAGGAATCGAAGGCGCTGGGCCTGATCCGCGGCGACGTCGACGTCGCCCAGTGGGTCGAGCCCAAGTACGTGAACAAGGCCATCGAGCAGCTCGGCCTGCAGGCGCTGTGGCCGGTGTACGACGCCGACAACCGCGTGGTCAGTCGCTGACCCGGCCCCGGGCGCAGGCGACCCCGCCTTCGCCTCCCCCAACACGGCGCTCCGGCCACCCGGCCCGAGCGCCTTTCGTGCTTTGCGCTGGCGGCACCCGCCAACCATCCGCCCCCACTCACGGAGACGGCAATAACGTGTATGTCGAAGCAATCATCCTGGCCGGCGCCCTGTGTGGCGGCTTCGTCACCGGCCTCAGCGGGTTCGGCACCGGGCTCACCGCGCTGGGTTTCTGGCTGTACGTGCTGGACCCGGCGATCGCCGCCGCGCTGGTGGTGACCTGCTCGGTCATCGGCCAGGTGCAATCGCTGTGCACGGTGCGCCGCGCGGTCACCTGGACCCGCATCTGGCCGTTTCTCATCGGCGGCGTGGCCGGCGTGCCGCTGGGCGTGCTGGCGCTGCGCCTGGTGGACGCGGCGACGCTCAAGGGGCTCCTCGGCGTGTTTCTGGTCGGCTATGCCGGCCTGATGCTCAGCCTGCGCCAGTTGCCGGTGGTCAGCGCCTGGGGCGGCCGGCTGGCCGACGGCGTGGTCGGCACCGGCGGCGGCGTGCTCGGCGGGCTTTCCGGCCTGCCGGGGCCGTTGCCGACCATCTGGTGCGGCTTGCGCGGCTGGCGCGCCGACCTGCAGCGCGGGGTCTGCCAGCCCTTCAACCTGGTGATCCTGTGCTTCGCCCTGGGCATCTACGCCGCCCAGGGCCTGCTGACCCGCGAGGTCTGGCAGCTGACTCTGCTCTGCGCG
>DASQBU010000311.1:0-3792 GCA_035635035.1 Pseudomonas sp. | reverse complement strand
GCGCGACTCGCGCTTGAGCACCTCGAGGCGCATGCGCAGCAGCAGGACGAAGGCGAAGAAGCAGTAGAAGCCGATCACCATGACCAGCAGCGGCACCCACATCTCCGCGGGCATCGCCGGTTTCTCGGTGATCTTGAAGGTCGCCGGCTGGTGCAGGGTGTTCCACCACTCCACCGAGTACTTGATGATCGGGATGTTCACCACGCCGACGATGGCCAGCACCGCGCAGGCCTTGGCCGCGCTGTCGCGGTTGCCGATCGACTGGCCGAGGGCGATCACCCCGAAGTACAGGAACAGCAGGATCAGCATGGCGGTCAGCCGCGCGTCCCATACCCACCAGGCGCCCCAGGTCGGCTTGCCCCACACCGCGCCGGTGACCAGCGCGACGAAGGTCATCCAGGCGCCGATCGGCGCGGCGCACTGCAGGGCGACGTCGGCCAGCTTCATCTTCCACACCAGGCCGACCGCGCCGGCCACCGCCAGCATGATGTAGCAGGACTGGGCGAGGATCGCCGCCGGCACGTGGATGTAGATGATCCGGAAGCTGTTGCCCTGCTGGTAGTCCGGCGGCGCGAAGGCCAGCCCCCACACCGTGCCGGCGGCGATCAGCAGCGCCGCCGCCACGCCCAGCCAGGGCAGCCAGCGGCCGCTGATGTCGTAGAACCATTTGGGCGAGCCCAGCTTGTGAAACCACGTCCAATTCATAAAAACCGCCTCGAAACTGCTGCGCTTGCCGATACCGCGTTGCGAACGGGGCATCCCCGTCGGTTGGCCGGGCGCGAAGGCCACGGCTGCGCCGGCGCCCGCCCGCCGGGGGCGGCACGCGCGACGTCGTTCATCCTTGTCCCCGTCCGGCCGTCATTCGCCGACGCTGATCTTCAGCCCGGCGGCGATGGCGAAGGGCGTGAGAGTCACCGCCAGGGCGGTGAGACTGGCCAGCCACAGCAGGTGGCCGGCCGTCGGCAGACCCTGCAGCGCGGACTGCAGGGCGCCGCTGCCGAGGATCAGCACGGGAATGTACAACGGCAGGATCAGCAGGGCGAGCAGCAGGCCGCCGCGCTTGAGGCCCACCGTCAGCGCCGCGCCGACCGCGCCGAGCAGGCTGAGGATCGGCGTGCCGAGCAGCAGGGAAATCAGCAGCACCGGCAGGCAGCGCGCCGGCAGGCCGAGCATCAGCGCCAGCAGCGGCGCCAGCAGGACCAGCGCCAGCCCGGAAAACAGCCAGTGCGCCAGCACCTTGGCCAGCACCAGCAGCGGCAGCGGCTGCGGCGACAGCACCCACTGCTCCAGCGAACCGTCCTCGAAGTCGCTGCGGAACAGGCCGTCCAGCGAGAGCAGCACGGCGAGCAGCGCGGCGACCCACACCAGGCCGGGCGACAGGGTCTCCAGCAGCTTGCTCTCCGGGCCGACCGCCAGCGGGAACAGGGCGACGACGATGGCGAAGAACACCAGCGGGTTGAGCAGCTCGGCCGGGCGGCGGCACAGCAGGCGCGCCTCGCGGCGCAGCAGCTGGGTGAACACGTTACTCATCGGCGCGGCTCCCGGCCTGGGACAGATCCAGCTCGCGGTAGCCGGCCGGCTTGCGCGTCAAGGTGTGGTGGGTGGTCAGCACCGCCATGCCGCCCGCCTCGCAGTGGCGCGCCAGGTGCTCTTCGAGCTGGGCCACGCCGTGCTTGTCGAGGGCGGTGAAGGGTTCGTCGAGGATCCACAAGGGCGGCGGATCGAGGTACAGGCGGGCCAGCGCGACGCGGCGCTGCTGGCCGGCGGACAGGGTGTGGCAGGGCACGTCCTCGAAGCCGCGCAGGCCGACCGCGGCCAGCGCGCTCCAGATGCTCTCGCGGGTCTCCGCGGTGTGCAGGGCGCACAGCCAGGCGAGGTTCTCCTCGGGGCTGAGCAGGCCCTTGATGCCGGCGGCGTGGCCGACCCACAGCAGGTTGCGGGTCAGCTCGCCGCGCTGCTCGGCCAGCGGCTTGCCGGCCAGGCGGATCTCCCCGGCGCTCGGCTGCATCAGCCCGGCGAGCAGGCGCAGCAGGCTGGTCTTGCCGCTGCCGTTGGGCCCGGCGATCTGCAGCATCTCGCCGGGATGCAGGGCGAAGTCGAGCTGCTCGAACAGCACGCGCAGATCCCGCTCGCAGGCGAGCGCAACGGCTTCGAGGAAGGGACTGCTGGTCACTGCATGGCTACCCGGCGGCGGTACGAACGAAAGCGGCGGTCGAGGCCAGGCTCGACCGGAATCGGGCGGCATTATACATGCGCCCCGAAAGGCCCGGAGATCGTATTTTCGACAGGTTATGACCGCCCCGCCGGTACTGCGACCGAGTGTCGCAATACCCTATCCTCAAGGCCTGCCCGTGCGCGGCGCCGCCTGCGCGGCGATCAGCCGCTCGACGAAGAACTCCAGCTGGCCGCGCGGGTTGGCCGGCAGTGGCCAGCCGTCGACCCGCTCGGCCAGCGCGGCATAGGCCAGCGCCGCCCGGCTGCGCGGGAACACCTCGAGCAGCGGGCGCTGGCGCTGCACCGCGCGGCGCAGCGAGTCGTCGAAGGGAATCGCGCCGACATAATCCAGCGCCACCCCGGCCAGCGGCTCGGTGAGGCGCAGCAGGCGCTCGTGCAGGGCGCGCCCCTCCTGCTGGGCGAAGGTCATGCTGGCCAGCAGGCGGAAGCGGGTCATGCCGTAGCGCTGGTTCAGGCAGCGCAGCAGGGCCAGGGCGTCGGCCTGGGCCGTCGGCTCGTCGTTGACCACCAGCAGGGCCTCGCGCGCCGCCTGCAGCAGGCTCAGCACCGCGTTGCCGGCACCCGGCGCCACGTCGATCAGCAGCACATCCGGCACCTGCGGCAGCGCGCTGAAGGCCTGGATCAGCCCGCCCAGCTGCTGCACGCTCGGCTCGGGCAGAGGGGCCGCCGGCGAAGCGCCGGCGATCAGCTGCACGCCGCACGGCCCGTTGACCACTGCCTCGGCCAGGCTGCAGCGCCCGGCCAGCACGTCGTGCAACGTGCGCGCCGGGGTCAGGCCGAGGGCCACATCGATATTGGGCAGGGCGAAGCTGGCATCCAGCAGCAGCACCCGCCGTCCGCGGGCGGCCAGCGCACAGGCCAGATTGATCGCCGTCTGGGTCTTACCGACGCCGCCCTTGCCGCTGGCGATGGCGATCGTCTGCACCGCCCCCGGCGTCGCCGGCACCGCACGCACTCGCGAAGACTGGCGGCTCACTCGAGATCGCCCTCCTCGTCATCGCGCCGGCTCATGCCGTACTTGCGCATCTTCTCCACCAGGGTGGTGCGGCGCACCCGCAGGCGCTCGGCGGCGCGCGCCACCACGCCACCGGCATCGTCCAGCGCCTGCTGGATCAGCGAGCGCTCGAGGTTGCCCAAGTAGTCCTTCAGGTCGAGGCCGCCGACCGGCAGCAGCGCCGGCGCATCCAGTCCCGGCAGGGTCCCCACCGGCAGCGCCATGGCCTCCAGTTCGGGGCGCGGGCCGGCCTCGCCCTCCTGCGCCGACTCCTCGTCGAGATGGCGGAACTTCTTCGGCAGCTCGCCGACGCCGATCACCCCGTAGGGGTGCATGATCGCCAGGCGCTCGACCAAGTTGGCCAGCTCGCGCACGTTGCCGCGCCAGTCGTGGCGGCACAGCGACATCAGCGCCGCCGAGCTGAAGCGGATCGAGCCGAGCTTCTCGTGCTCCATCCGCGCGATCAGCTCGTTGAGCAGCAGCGGAATGTCCTCGGCGCGCTCGCGCAGCGGCGGCAGCTCGATGGAGAACTGGTTGAGCCGGTAGTACAGGTCGGCGCGGAA
>DASQBU010000310.1:0-3212 GCA_035635035.1 Pseudomonas sp. | reverse complement strand
ACCACCGCGGCCGACAGCCAGGCGCGCCGTTCCTGCCAGACCGCGCTGTTCCACATCGCCGAGGCGCTGGTGCGCTGGATCGCGCCGATCCTCGCCTTCACCGCCGAGGAGATCTGGCAGTACCTGCCGGGCGAGCGCAACGAGTCGGTATTCCTCAACACCTGGTACGAAGGACTGTTCGAGCTGGACGCCGACGAGGCGCTGGGCCGCGAGTTCTGGGCCGAGGTGATGGCGGTCAAGGCCGCGGTCAACAAGGAGCTGGAGAACCAGCGCAACGCCAAGACCATCGGCGGCAACCTGCAGGCCGAAGTCACCCTGTTCGCCGAGGCGGCGCTGGCCGCCAAGCTGGCCAAGCTGGGCGACGAGCTGCGCTTCGTGCTGATCACCTCCTACGCCAGCCTGGCGCCGCTGGCCGAAGCGCCGGCCGACGCGGTGGACAGCGAGGTCGCCGGCCTCAAGCTGCGCGTGGCCAAGAGCGCCTATGCCAAGTGCGGCCGCTGCTGGCACTTCCGCGAGGACGTCGGCCAGCATGCCGAACATCCGGAACTGTGCGGCCGCTGCGTGGACAACGTCGACGGTGCCGGCGAGGTGCGTCTGCATGCGTGAGGCCGGACGCGCCAGCGCCTTGCCCTGGCTGTGGTTGAGCGCGCTGGTGATCGTGCTCGACCAGGCCAGCAAGCTGTATTTCGAAAGCGCCTTGCAGCTGTACCAGCAGATCGTGATCATTCCCGACCTGTTCAGCTGGACCCTGGCCTACAACACCGGGGCCGCCTTCAGCTTCCTCGCCGACCACTCCGGCTGGCAGCGCTGGCTGTTCGCCCTGATCGCCGCGGTGGTCAGCGCCGTGCTGGTGGTCTGGCTCAGGCGCCTGCCGCGTCGCGGCCAGGGCTGGCTGGCCATGGGCCTGGCGCTGGTGCTGGGCGGGGCGCTGGGCAACCTGTTCGATCGCGTGGCCTACGGCCACGTGATCGACTTCATCCTGGTCCACTGGCAGAGCCGCTGGTACTTCCCGGCGTTCAACGTCGCCGACTGTGCCATCACCGTCGGCGCCGCCCTGCTGGCGCTGGACATGTTCAAATCCGACAAACGTGGAGACCGCCATGACTGAACAGCGCATCGGCCCCGAGCGTCAGGTGACGCTGCATTTCGCCATCAAGCTCGAGTCGGGCGACGTGGTCGACAGCACCTTCGACAAGCAGCCGGCGACCTTCACCGTCGGCGACGGCAACCTGCTGCCCGGCTTCGAGCAGGCGCTCTACGGCCTCAAGGCCGGTGACAAGCGCTCGCTCGCCATCGAGCCCGAGCACGGCTTCGGCCAGCCCAACCCGCAGAACGTGCAGGTCATGCCGCGCAGCCAGTTCGAAGGCATGGAGCTGTCCGAAGGCCTGATGGTGATCTTCCACGACGCCGCCAAGGCCGAGCTGCCGGGCGTGGTCAAGGCATTCGATGCCGAGCAGGTCACCATCGACTTCAACCACCCGCTGGCCGGCAAGCGCCTGACCTTCGACGTGGAAATCGTCGACGTGCGGCCGGCCTGATCGGCGGTTGCGGTGTAGGTGGTAGGGTGGATAACCGCGCAGCGTTATCCACCGTTTCTTCGGAAGGCCGCTCGGCTTTCCGTTCAGCTTTCATTCCCTTGCGCGAGCCGAGAACCGCCATGCAAATCACCCTCGCCAATCCCCGTGGCTTCTGCGCCGGCGTCGACCGCGCCATCGAAATCGTCAACCGCGCGCTGGACGTGTTCGAGCCGCCGATCTACGTGCGCCACGAAGTGGTGCACAACAAGTTCGTCGTCGAGGGCCTGCGCGCGCGCGGGGCGGTGTTCGTCGAGGAACTGGACCAGGTGCCGGACGGCGCCATCGTCATCTTCAGTGCCCACGGCGTGTCCCAGGCGGTGCGCGACGAGGCCGCCCGGCGCGGCCTCAAGGTGTTCGACGCCACCTGCCCGCTGGTCACCAAGGTTCACCTGGAAGTCGCCCGCTACAGCCGCGACGGCCAGGAGTGCATCCTCATCGGCCACGCCGGCCACCCGGAAGTGGAAGGCACCATGGGCCAGTACGACGCCCGCAACGGTGGGGCCATCTACCTGGTCGAGGACGAGGAAGACGTTGCCAGCCTCCAGGTGCGCAACCCGCAGGCGCTGGCCTACGTCACCCAGACCACCCTGTCGATGGATGACACCGCCAAGGTGATCGACGCCCTGCGCGCCAAATTCCCCGCCATCCAGGGGCCGCGCAAGAACGACATCTGCTACGCCACCCAGAACCGCCAGGATGCGGTCAAGCAACTGGCCAATGACTGCGATGTGCTGCTGGTGGTCGGCAGCCCCAACAGCTCCAACTCCAACCGCCTGCGCGAACTGGCCGAGCGCATGGGCACCCCGGCCTACCTGATCGACGGCGCCGAGGACCTGCAGCGCGGCTGGTTCGACGGCAAGGCGCGGGTCGGCATCACCGCCGGCGCCTCCGCCCCGGAAGTGCTGGTCCAGGGCGTCATCGAGCGCCTGCGCGAGTGGGGCGCCAGCGAGGTGGTCGAGCTGGACGGCCGCCCGGAGAACGTGACCTTCTCCATGCCCAAGGAGCTGCGCGTGGTGCAGCAGGACTGAGGCGTTGCCGCGCCTCAGCAGCTGCCGGCCTCTTCCTTGACGGTGCGCAGCCGCCCGGTGGCGCTGAGCACCAGGCGCCGGAGCGGCTGCTGTCCGCTGGCGTGGCATAGGGTGAGGGTGCCGGCCTGGAAGGCGCCGTTCTGCAGCTTCGCTTCCCCGCTGGAGGTGTAGCGTACATAGCGGCTCACCGGGGTGTTGCCGGAGATGCGCATGCCAGCGGCAATGGCTTCTCCCCTCCGGAGTACCAGGTCGCCTGTATCGAGGGTGCCATTTGCGTTCTGGTCGACAAAGATCCGCCAGCCGTTGTCCCATGCGCCATCCTCGTTGTCGATCAGCACGGGGCGCCGCCGGGTGATTGCCTCATGTCGAGCCTGGATGAGGGCTAGTCCCAGATCCGTGCTGGCAGCGCGTAACTGGTATGCGTGGATCAAGTGCGTGAAGCCGGGAGCGGCGATGCCAGCCATGATGGCCAGCAAGGCAAGGGCCACCAGGCATTCGATGAGCGTGAACGCGCGAGTTATCTGGAGCATGGCAATCCTTGCCTCTCTGCTGGAGAAAGCTCCTGCATCCTGCTGGAGTTCCTTCGGAGCTTAACCAAAGCGGCGGC
>DASQBU010000309.1:0-9577 GCA_035635035.1 Pseudomonas sp. | reverse complement strand
CTGCCGATCCAGCACTGCTGGCCGGGCGACGCCGCACCGCTGATCACCTGGGGCCTGACCATCACCAAGGGGCCGAACAAGGAGCGGCAGAACCTCGGCATCTACCGCCAGCAGGTGATCGGCCGCAACAAGGTGATCATGCGCTGGCTGAGCCACCGCGGCGGCGCGCTGGACTACCGCGAGTGGTGCCAGAAGTACCCCGATCGCCCGTATCCGGTGGCGGTGGCGCTCGGCGCCGACCCGGCGACCATCCTCGGCGCGGTCACCCCGGTGCCCGACACCCTCTCCGAGTACGCCTTCGCCGGCCTGCTGCGCGGCCAGCGCACCGAGCTGGTCAAGGCGATCGGCTCCGACCTGCAGGTGCCGGCCTACGCCGAGATGGTCCTGGAAGGGCACATCTACCCCGGCGAGCTGGCCGACGAGGGGCCCTACGGCGACCATACCGGCTACTACAACGAGGTCGACCGCTTCCCGGTGTTCACCGTCGAGCGCATCACCCGCCGGCGCGACGCCATCTACCACAGCACCTACACCGGCCGCCCGCCGGACGAGCCGGCGGTGCTCGGCGTGGCGCTCAACGAAGTGTTCGTGCCGATCCTGCAGAAGCAGTTCCCGGAGATCGTCGACTTCTACCTGCCGCCGGAGGGCTGCTCCTACCGCATGGCGGTGGTGACCATCAAGAAGCAGTACCCCGGCCACGCCAAGCGGGTGATGCTCGGCGTCTGGTCGTTCCTGCGCCAGTTCATGTACACCAAGTTCGTCATCGTCACCGACGACGACATCAATGCGCGCGACTGGAACGACGTGATCTGGGCGATCACCACGCGCATGGACCCCAAGCGCGACACCGTGCTGATCGACAACACGCCGATCGACTACCTCGACTTCGCCTCGCCAGTCTCCGGCCTCGGCTCGAAGATGGGCCTCGACGCCACCCACAAGTGGCCGGGCGAGACCGACCGCGAGTGGGGCCGCGCCATTGAACGCGACCCGGCGACGGTGGCGCGGGTCGACGCGCTGTGGAGCCAGCTGGGCATCGACTGAGGGGCGGCGGGTGCGTCGCCGGGCGGGAGGCGGTGGATTTGCCGACCGCCGGTTACCCGGGCAAATTGCGCGGGCTTTGCGGTTGCTGGAGAATGCGCGCGCTCGAATCCGAGTCACTCGCCAGGTCGCCAGAGAAGCGCCGGCGGTCCGCCGTTCAGCCTGCCTTGCAAGAGGACTGCATCGATGCAGCGCAAGCCCGACCTGTTGTGGATTCTGGTGTTTTTGTTCGGCCTGGGGGTGGTCACCACCAGCTACGCCCAGAGCCTGTGGTGGCCGCAGTAGGGTCGGCCGTCGCGTATTTCCCGTCGCGTCGCGGCCACGGCTGACCTCTCCTCGCCGTCAGGGACGGCCGCGCGCGGCGCGGGCTTCCTCCAGCTCTTCGCGCCGACAGCCGGCGTGCCAGCCGCGGTCGGTCACCGTGGCGTGCAGCGGCACGTCCCAGCTCTCCAGCGGCAGGCGATCGACCTGCTGGCAGGCGTGGGCCAGCCCCAGGAGCACCGGCTTCTGCCAGTTGCGGTGGCGCAGGCGGTAGGCCAGGGCGCGGTCGTAGAAGCCGCCGCCCATGCCCAGGCGACCGCCCTGGGCGTCGAAGCCGACCAGCGGCAGCAGCAGCAGATCGAGCGCCCACGGCCGGCGCTGGCGCGCGGGGCGCGGCTGCGGCTCGGGAATGCGGAAGCGGTTGCGGCGTAGCGGCTCCCCGGCCTCGAGGCGCTGGAACACCATGTGGGTGCGTGGCCAGTGGGCCAGCAGGGGCAGGTAGACCTGCTTGCCACGCCGCTGGGCGGCACGGCACAGCAGCGCCGGATCGATCTCGCCGTCGTTGGGCAGGTACAGGGCGATGTGCCGCGCACGGCGGAACAGCGGATGCTGGGCGAGCTGGCGATACAGGTCGCGGGCGGCCTGGCGTTGCTGCACCGGAGTGAGGGCACGGCGGCAGGCGCGCAACTGGCGGCGCAGGGCAGGGCGGGACAGGTTGTCGGCGTGGATCATGATGAGGGTGGCGGCTCGGGTCTGGAGCGCCGCTCCGCGATGCCGCTGGCCGGCGACAGGGGCAGGGCAGCGCTGGCTGCCAGGGGCGCGGCCTGGTGCCGTGCCCGAAAGATGATGACTCCCCGAAGTGCCGCTGTCGGTGTGGCCCTTGAACCCGAAAGTTCAAGGTGGAGGCTGCAAGAAGCGTTAAGGCTTTCCGTCAGGCGGACATGCGCACCGGCTTCCGAGTGCAGCCCCCAGGGTATGTGAATCGGCTCAGGGACGTAACCGACTGGCCAACACACCAGGGAGCTGGGGTGAGTTTACCGCATTCTCCACGCTTGTCATCCCTGGCGTGCTTCACGCCTCGTCGAGCAGGGCGCGGTCGACCTTGTCCAGCAGTTCGCGCACCTGCTCGCGGGTATCGCCGGCTTTCTCCGCCTCGGCAGCGGCCGGGCGCTGCAGCAGTTCGTGGGCGATGTTCAGCGCGGCGAGCACGGCGATGCGCTCGGCGCCGATCACCTTGCCGCTGTTGCGGATCTCGCGCATCTTGCCGTCCAGGTAGCGCGCGGCGTTTTCCAGGTTGGCGCGTTGCTGGGGCGGGCAGGCGATGGGGTAGTCCTTGTCGAGGATCTGCACGGTGACGATCTGCGGCTGGGTCATGGGGTCTGCTCCAGGGCTTTGAGGCGCGAAATCATCGATTCGACCGCCTGCCTTGCCAATTGGTGTTGTTCGAGGAGACGGCTGCGCTCGGCGTGCCAGCCTTGCTCGGCGCGGCACAGCTGGCGGTTTTCCTCGCGCAGGCGTTCGGTCAGGCGGATCAGCTGATCGATCTTGCTCGCAAGGGCGTTGAGCTCGGCGTCTTCCATGGGCACTCGTTGCGGGGTGCTGGACAAGCCTTTGACTATAGCAGGCCCGCCGAAGTTCGTGGCTGGCGCGGCCGTGCGCCAGCTGGGCCGATGGTCTTGGGCGGCGCGCCGGTGCTAGCATTGCTGCACGATTTCCCCCATTCCGTCCGGTGCCGTCCCGCTGCCATGAGCCTTCCCGCCTCCGCCTATTCCGCCTTCGCCACCCTGCTCGCCAACGCCGGCCAGTCCATTTCCCCCGCCGAGCTGCACGGCCTGCTGGTCGGGCGCACCTGCGCCGGCGCCGGCTTCGACGCCGACCTGTGGCTGGCCGCCGCCGCCGAGCTGCTCGACGTCGCGCCGGACGAGCGCCTGCGCCAGGCGCTGCTCGGTCTGCAGGCGATGCTCAAGGGCGAGCTGGAGGGCGGCGAGCTGTCGCTGGTGCTGCTGCTGCCCGTCGACGAGGCGCCGCTCGCCGAGCGCGCCCGCGCGCTGGGCCAGTGGTGCCAGGGCTTCCTCGCTGGTTTCGGCCTGACCGCCCGCCAGGGCCAGCTGTCCGCCGAAGCCAACGAGGTGCTGCAGGATCTGGCCGCCATCGCCCGCATCGAGGAGTCGCTGGAGGAGTCCGAGGACGCCGAGAACGACTACATGGAAGTCATGGAATACCTGCGCGTCGCGCCGCTGCTGCTGCTCGGCGAATGCGGTGGCCTGCCGGTCAAGCCCGCCGCCGACGCCAAACCCTCCCTGCACTGATTCGACCAGAGGCGCGCCCATGATCCGCATTGCCCCGTCCGAGTACGCCCGCCGCCGCCAGGCGCTGATGCAGCAGATGGAGCCGGGCAGCATCGCCCTGCTGCCGGCCGCGCCGGTGCAGCTGCGCAACCGCGACGTCGAGCAGACCTACCGCCAGGACAGCGACTTCCAGTACCTCACCGGCTTTCCCGAGCCGGAGGCGGTGCTGGCGCTCCTTCCCGGGCGGGCCGAGGGCGAGTACGTGCTGTTCTGCCGCGAGCGCAATCCCGAGCGCGAGCTGTGGGACGGCCGGCGTGCCGGCCAGGAAGGCGCGCAGCGCGACTTCGGCGCCGACCAGGCCTTCGCCATCGACGCCATCGACGATCTGCTTCCCGGCCTGCTGGAAGGCCGCTCGCGGGTCTACTACGCGATGGGCGTCAGCGCCGAGTTCGACCGCCGGCTGATCGGCTGGATCAACGACGTGCGCAGCAAGGCGCGCCACGGCGCCAGCGTGCCCACCGAGTTCGTCGCCCTCGACCACCGCCTGCACGAGATGCGCCTGTGCAAGTCGCCCGCCGAGCTGACGGTGATGCGCGAGGCCGGCGCCATCTCCGCGCGCGCCCACGTGCGCGCCATGCAGGCCTGCCGGCCGGGGCTTTACGAGTACCACCTGGAAGCCGAGCTGGAGTACGAGTTCCGCAAGGGCGGCGCGCGCCTGCCGGCCTACGGTTCGATCGTCGCCGGCGGGCGCAACGCCTGCATCCTGCACTACCGCGAGAACGACCAGCCGCTGCGCGACGGCGACCTGGTGCTGATCGACGCCGCCTGCGAGCTGGACTGCTACGCCAGCGACATCACCCGCACCTTCCCGGTCAACGGGCGCTTCTCCGCCGAGCAGAAGGCCATCTACGAGCTGGTGCTCGCCGCCCAGCAGGCCGCCTTCGCCGAGATCGCCCCCGGCAAGCACTGGAACCAGGCCCACGAGGCCGCGGTGCGCGTGCTGGTCGCCGGCCTGGTGGAGCTCGGCCTGCTGCACGGCGAGGTCGACGCGCTGATTGCCGCCGAGGCCTACAAGCCGTTCTACATGCACCGCACCGGCCACTGGCTGGGCATGGACGTGCACGACGTCGGCGACTACAAGGTCGGCGGCGCCTGGCGCGAGCTGCAGCCGGGCATGTGCCTGACCGTCGAACCGGGCCTGTACATCGCCGTCGACAACCAGGCGGTGGAAGAACGCTGGCGCGGCATCGGCGTGCGCATCGAGGACGACGTGGCGGTCACCGCCGACGGCTGCGAGATCCTCACCGGCGGCGTACCGAAGACGGTCGCCGAGATTGAGGCGCTGATGGCTGCCGCGCGCAGCGGGGCGGTCTGAATCATGGGCGAGGGCGCACACTTCGGCGGCCAGGGCCGCATCGCCATCGTCGGCGGTGGGCTGGTCGGCGCCAGCCTGGCCCTGGCCCTGCAGCAGGGCGGCGCTCTGGCGCGCGGCTGGCAGATCAGCCTGATCGAACCGCACGCCCCCGGCGACGGCTTCCAGCCCAGCTACGACGCGCGCTGCTCGGCGCTGGCCTGGGGCACCCGGCTGATCTACGAGCGCCTGGGCCTGTGGCCGGCGATTGCCGAGCGCGCCGAGCCGATCACCCGCATCCACGTCTCCGAGCGCGGCCGTTTCGCGGCCGCGCGCCTGGAGGCCGCCGAGGAGGGCGTGCCGGCGCTGGGCTACGTGGTGGAGAACGCCTGGCTCGGCCACTGCCTGTGGCAGGCGCTGCACCGCGACGGCCTCGACTGGCGCTGCCCGGCGCGGGTCGCCGCGGCGCAGGCGACGGCCGGCGGCTATCGCCTGACCCTCGACGACGGCAGCCCGCTGGACTGCGAGCTGCTGGTGCTGGCCGACGGCGGGCGCTCCGACCTGCGCCAGCAGCTGGGCATCCATGTGCGCCGCACGCCCTACGACCAGACCGCGCTGATCGCCAACGTCACGCCCAGCCAGCCGCACGGCGGCGAGGCCTTCGAGCGCTTCACCAGCGACGGGCCGATGGCCCTGCTGCCGTTGCCGGACAACCGTTGCGCGCTGGTCTGGACCCGTCCCGATGCCGACGCCGCGCGCCTGCTGGCGCTGGACGCGCGGGCCTTTCTCGCCGAGCTGCAGGAGGTGTTCGGCTACCGCCTGGGCGCCTTCGTCAAGCTCGGCGCGCGGCACAGCTACCCGCTGGCGCTGCTCGAGGCCGAGGAGCAGGTCCGCCGCCACCTGGTGGTGATCGGCAATGCCGCCCACGGCCTGCACCCGATCGCCGGCCAGGGCTACAACCTTTCCTTGCGTGACGTCATGGCGCTGGCCGAAACCCTGCTGCAGGATGGCGCGCCGCTGGGCGATCTGCCGGCGCTGCAGGCCTACCTGGCCGGCCAGCGCCTCGACCAGACGCTGACCGTGGGCTTTTCCGACCAGGTCACCCGGCTGTTCTCCAACGCCCGGACGCCGCTGGCGCAGGCGCGCGGCCTCGGCCTGCTGGGGCTGGAACTGTGGCCGGCCGGCAAGCGCTGGTTCGCCCGCCAGGCCATGGGCCTCGGCACCCGGCCCTGAGGCCGTTCACCTTCCGATTGGCCCGGCGCCCGGCGCCGGGATGCGAGGAGCAAAGATGCACGCAGACCTGATCATCGTCGGCGCCGGCATGGTCGGCAGCACCCTGGCGCTGGCCCTCAAGGACAGCGGCCTGCGCATCCTGCTGCTGGACGGCGGGCCGCTGACGGTGGCGCCGTTCGACGCCGCGGCGCCCTTCGAGCCGCGCGTTAGCGCGCTGTCCGAGGCCAGTCGGCGCATCCTCCAGCGCCTCGGTGCCTGGGACGGCATCCTCGCCCGCCGCGCCGCGCCCTACCGGGCGATGCAGGTGTGGGACGGCTCCGGCACCGGGCAGATCCACTTCAGCGCCGCCAGCGTGCACGCCGAGGTGCTCGGCCACATCGTCGAGAACCGCGTGGTGCAGGACGCCCTACTCGAACAGCTGCAGGGCAGCGGCATCGAGCTGCTCGCCGATGCGCGCCTGGAGCAGCTGCGCCGCTCAGGCCAAGGCTGGCTGCTGCAGCTGGCCGACGGCCGCGAGCTGCGCACGCCGCTGCTGGTCGCCGCCGACGGGGCCAATTCGGCGGTGCGCCGCCTGGCCGGCTGCGCCACCCGCGAGTGGGACTACCTGCACCACGCCATCGTCACCAGCGTGCGCTGCGCGCAGGAGCACCAGGCCACCGCCTGGCAGCGCTTCACCGACGACGGCCCGCTGGCCTTCCTGCCGCTGCAGCAGGGCGGCGACCGCCACTGGTGCTCGATCGTCTGGTCGTGCACCCCGGCCGAGGCCGAGCGGCTGATGGCGCTGGACGACGCGGCCTTCGCCGGCGCGCTGGAGCGCGCCTTCGAGCAGCGCCTCGGGGCGATCGAGCAGGTCGATCCGCGGCTGTGCATCCCGCTGCGCCAGCGCCACGCCAAGCGCTACGTCGAGCCGGGCCTGGCGCTGATCGGCGACGCCGCCCACGTCATCCATCCGCTGGCCGGGCAGGGCGTCAACCTCGGCTTCCTCGACGCCGCGACCCTGGCCGAGGTGCTGCTGCACGCCGTGCGCCGCGGCGAGGATCCGGCCGAGCTGCGCGTGCTGGGCCGCTACGAACGCCGGCGCATGCCGCCCAACCTGGCGATGATGGCGGCGATGGAAGGCTTCGAGCGGCTGTTCCAGGCCGACGACCTGGCCCTGCGCTGGCTGCGCAACGCCGGCCTGCGCCTGATGGACGGCCACCACGAGGCCAAGGGCCTGTTCGTGCGCCAGGCTCTGGGGCTGTCCGGCGACCTGCCGGAGCTGGCGCGGGCGACGGCCGCTGAGGCCCGCCGCCCGGCGCAGGCCTGAGCGCGCCTGCGAAAACGGCCCCCGATCCCGCGACCGCCCCGGCGGATGGTCGTAACATCGGGTCAGACTTGCATGGGTGTCAGCTCCCGATCCGGGGGCTACAATGCGCGCCATTCGACGCCCGGAAGGAGTTCCCATGGGACAGCGTACCCCCCTCTATGATCTGCATGTGGCGCTCGGCGCCAAGATGGTCGACTTCGGCGGTTGGGAGATGCCGCTGCATTACGGTTCGCAAGTCGAGGAGCATCACCAGGTCCGCCAGGACTGCGGGGTGTTCGACGTCTCGCACATGACCCTGGTCGACGTCGCCGGCGCCCAGGCCGAGGCATACCTGCGCCACCTGCTGGCCAGCGACGTGGCGCGTCTGGACGCCGTGGGCCGGGGGCTGTACACCGTCATGCTGAATGCCGAGGGCGGGGTGGTCGACGACCTGATCGTCTATCGGACCGAGCGCGGCTACCGTCTGGTGGTCAACGCCGCCACCCGGGACAAGGATCTGGCCTGGCTGCAGGCGCAGGCCGCGTCCTTCGCCGTCGAACTGGTCGAGCGCCGCGACCTGGCCATGCTCGCCGTGCAGGGGCCGAACGCCCGCGACAAGTGCGCCGAACTGGTGACGCCGCCGCGCGCGGCGCTGATCCGCGAGCTGGCGCCGTTCCACGGCCTGGCCGAGGGCGACTGGTTCATCGCGCGCACCGGCTACACCGGCGAGGACGGCCTGGAAATCATGCTGCCGGCCGCCGAGGCGCCGGCCTTCTTCAACGAGCTGGTCGGCGCCGGCATCGCCCCGGCCGGCCTCGGCGCGCGCGATACCCTGCGCCTGGAAGCCGGGCTCAACCTCTACGGCCAGGACATGGACGAGACGGTGACCCCGCAGGCCGCCAACCTCGCCTGGACCATCGCCTGGCAACCGGCCGAGCGCGACTTCGTCGGCCGCGCCGCCCTCGAGGCGCAGCGCGCCGGCGGCGGCGCGGCGAGCAAGCTGGTCGGCCTGGTGCTGGAGGAGCGCGGCGTGCTGCGCGCCCACCAGGTGGTGCGCGTCGCCGGCATCGGCGAGGGCGAGATCACCAGCGGCAGCTTCTCGCCGACCCTCGGCAAGTCGATCGCCCTGGCCCGCGTGCCGGCCGGCACCGGCGAGCGCGCCGAGGTGGAGATCCGCGGCAAGTGGTACCCGGTGCGGGTGGTCAAGCCGAGTTTCGTGCGCCACGGCAAGGCGCTGATCTGACGGCCGCTTGCCGCCGGCCTACCTTTTTAGTGATTATCGACGGCGCGCCCTGCGCCGGACTCTTCCAAGGATAACAAGCATGAGCAACCTTCCCGCCGAACTGCGTTACGCCGCCAGCCACGAGTGGGCCCGTCTGGAACAGGACGGCAGCGTCACCGTGGGCATCACCGACCATGCCCAGGAGGCCCTCGGCGACGTGGTCTACGTCGAGCTGCCGGAAGTCGGCAAGAGCCTGGCCGCCGGCGAGCAGGCCGGCGTGGTCGAGTCGGTGAAGGCCGCCTCGGACATCTACGCCCCGCTCGGCGGTGAAGTGATCGCGATCAACGAGGCGCTGGCCGACGCACCGGAAAGCGTCAACACCGAGCCCTACGGCGCCTGGTTCTTCAAGCTCAAGCCGGCCAGCGTCGCCGAGCTGGACCAGCTGCTCGACGCCGCCGCCTACCAGGCCAGCTGCGACGCCTGATCCCCTTTCCCGCCGGTAGCCCGCTGCCGGCGGGCCGTCGGCACCGCGTTCACCGCCCGTCCGGTCGCCGGCGCGGCCGGACATCCGCACCGGAGTCCGTGCCATGTCCCGCCCCAGCGATCTGCTGCAGCCCGAAGTCTTCCTCCCGCGCCACCTCGGCCCCGACGCCGCCGAGCAGCGCGCCATGCTCGAGGTCCTCGGCCTCGCCTCGCGCGCCGAACTGATCGCCCAGACCGTGCCGCCGGCGATCCGCCTGGCCGGCCCGCTGGCCCTGCCGCCGGCGCTGGACGAGCAGGCCGCGCTGGCCCGCCTGCGCGGTTACGCCGAGCAGAACGAGTGCTGGACCAGCCTGATCGGCATGGGCTACTACGCCACCTTCACCCCGCCGGTGATCCAGCGCAACGTACTGGAA
>DASQBU010000308.1:0-5162 GCA_035635035.1 Pseudomonas sp. | reverse complement strand
ATGGTGGTGCCGCGCGGCACGCTCAGGCGCAGCAACTTCTGGCGGTCGGCCAGGGCGTAGACCACCTCGACGGCGATGACCTCGGGGCTAGCCATACAGCTGCCGGGCGCGCTGGCAAAAGGCGTCGACCATGGTCGTGGCGGCCTGGTTGAACAGCGGCCCAAGGGTCGCCTTGACCAGCGCGCCGGAGTACTCGAAGGCCAGGTCGAGGGTGATCTTGCAGGCCGACTCGTTGAGCGGCTGGAAGGTCCACAGGCCGTGCAGCGAGCGGAACGGCCCCTGTTCCAGGCGCATCTCGATCGCCTCGCCGGGGCGCAGACTGTTGCAGGTGGTGAACTGCTGGCTGAGTCCGGCCTTGCCGACCTTGATGGTCGCGCGCATCTGGGTCGGCGAGCTGTCCAGCACCTCGGTGGCGGTGCACCAAGGCAGGAACTGCGGATAGCTGGCCACATCGTTGACCAGGTCGTACAGCGCCTGCGCCGGATAGGGCAGCAGGGCCGAGCGTTGGATGCGCGTACTCATGGGGGACTCGCCGGAAGATACTCGTCCAGTATTGTCCGGAATTCGCCAGGGTGGCTCAAGCGCACGAGCGCATGGCGCCCCGCCGGGCAAGTCCCTATAATGCCGCGCCTATGGCTAAACAGAAAAAGCATCCCGCCGGGACCATCGCGCTGAACAAGAAGGCGCTGCACGATTACCACATCGAGCAGCGCTTCGAGGCAGGTATTGCCCTCGCGGGCTGGGAAATCAAGAGTCTGCGTGCCGGCAAGGGCCAGCTGACCGACAGCTACGTGCTGCTCAAGGACGGCGAGGCCTGGCTGTTCGGCAGCCACATCACCCCGCTGAGCGCCGCCAGCACCCACGTCATCGCCGACCCCATGCGCACCCGCAAGCTGCTGTTGCACAAGCAGGAGCTGGGCAAGCTGTTCGGCGCCGTGCAGCAGAAGGGCTACGCCTGCGTCGCCCTCGCGCTGTACTGGAAGAAGCACCTGGTCAAGTGCGAGATCGCCCTGGCCAAGGGCAAGAAGGAATTCGACAAGCGCGCCGTGGAGAAGGAGCGCGACTCCGACCGCGAGATCCAGCGCGCCGTGCGCAGCAAGGGCCGCGACGACGACTGAGGCGGCCCGCCTCGCCCTGAAGCGGCGCCCGCCACCGGCGCCGCCGCCTTTCCCACCTAGCCTTCCGCCGCCAAGCCCTGACGGCGCCGCGCCCGCGCCTCGCGGCGGGCCTCCTGCTGCACCTCGGCCAGCACCTCCTGCACGTAGTGGATGTGCCGGTTGGAGATCGCCCGCGCCTCCTCGGCGCGCCCCGCGACTATCGCCTCGAACAGCTCGCGATGCTGGCGCATCAGCATGTCGCGGGTCTCGCTGCGCTGCGCGTACATGCCGCCGATGTTGGTCACCACGTTGCGCTTGAGCAGGTCGAACAGCCCCTTGATGGTGTGCAGCAGCACGGCGTTGTGGCTGGCCTCGGCGATCGCCAGGTGGAAGCGCGCATCGGCCAGGCCCTCCTCGGCGCCACCACCGGGCGCCGCCGCGGCATAGCAGGCCTGCAGCGTCTCGAACGCCTCGCGCAGCCGCTCGTGGTCGACCGGCGTGGCGCGCTGCGCCGCGTAGAAGGCGCAGGCACCCTCCAGGGTGTGGCGGAACTCCAGGAGGTCGCGCTGCGCGTCCGCACTGGTTTCCAGCAGGTGCAGCAGCGGATCGCTGAACGCCGAGCCGAGCGCCTCGGCGACGTAGGTGCCGCCGCCCTGGCGACTGACCAGCAGGCCGCGCGCCGCCAGCTTCTGGATCGCCTCGCGCAGCGACGGGCGCGACACGCCGAACTGCTCGGCCAGCGCGCGCTCCGCCGGCAGCCGCTCGCCGGCCTTCAGCGAGCCTTCGAGAATCATCGCCTCCAGTCGCTCGACGATGTCATCCGACAGCCGCCGCTGCCGTACCGGACCAAATCCCATTACCTGTCTCTCCACTGGTTTGACCAGCCTGCCGCCCCTCTGCCGCAGCCTCGTCCCGCTCTGCCGGCAAGCCTACCCAGCCGGCCCGGGGCCAGCAATAGCAGCCCCCACGCAGCGCACGCGACGAAAGTCGTAAAGAGGCAAATTGACACAGCGCTGCTCGAAATTTAATCTTTCTCCACGCCGCTGTAAATTGGTATTACCAATTATCCGGCGACGTTGCGATACCCCGAACGCCCGCCAGCTGCCGCGGGCCCGCAAGCCTACCCAGCCGGTGGCCGGAGCGCCCCGGACCAGACCGACGATCACGCCCAAAACAATCAGGGGAAAACCCACATGCACGCCTGGCAACAGCTCTACACCCCGCTCGGCAGCCTCGGCCTGTCGGCCCTCGCCGCCCTCGTCCCGATCGTGTTCTTCTTCCTCGCCCTCGCCGTGTTCCGCCTCAAGGGCCACGTCGCCGGCAGCATCACCCTGGCCCTGTCCCTGCTGGTGGCGATCTTCGCCTACGGCATGCCGGCCGACATGGCCTTCGCCGCCGCCGGCTACGGCTTCATCTACGGCCTGTGGCCGATCGCCTGGATCATCGTCGCCGCGGTGTTCCTCTACAAGCTCACGGTCAAGAGCGGCCAGTTCGAGGTGATCCGCAGCTCGGTGCTGTCGGTCACCGACGACCAGCGCCTGCAGGCGCTGCTGATCGGCTTCTCGTTCGGCGCCTTCCTCGAGGGCGCGGCCGGCTTCGGCGCGCCGGTGGCGATCACCGCCGCCCTGCTGGTCGGCCTCGGCTTCAACCCGCTGCACGCCGCCGGCCTGTGCCTGCTGGCCAACACCGCGCCGGTGGCCTTCGGCGCCCTGGGCATCCCGATCACCGTGGCCGGCCAGGTCACCGGCATCGACGCGTTCAAGATCGGCGCCATGACCGGCCGCCAGCTGCCGCTGCTGTCGATCATCGTGCCGTTCTGGCTGGTGGCGATGATGGACGGCTGGCGCGGCATCAAGGAAACCTGGCCGGCCGCGCTGGTCGCCGGCGCCAGCTTCGCCGTGACCCAGTACTTCACCTCCAACTTCATCGGCCCGGAACTGCCGGACATCACCTCGGCACTGGTCAGCCTGGTGTGCCTGACCGCCTTCCTCAAGGTCTGGCAACCCAAGCGCGCCGAAAGCGCGCAGCTGGTCGGCATTTCCGCCGGCGGCACTGCGGTGCTCGGCGGCTTCGGCGGCCCGCGCAGCACCACCCCGTCGCCCTACAGCCTCGGCCAGATCGCCAAGGCCTGGTCGCCGTTCCTGATCCTCACCGCGCTGGTCACCGTGTGGACCCTCAAGCCGTTCAAGGCCATGTTCGGCGCCGACGGCGCGCTGCACGACTGGGTGTTCTACTTCGCCATCCCGCACCTCGACCAGCTGGTGGTGAAGACCGCGCCGATCGTCGCCAAGGACACCGCCATCGCCGCCGTGTTCAAGCTCGACCCGGTGTCCGCCACCGGCACCGCGATCTTCCTCTCCGCCCTGCTGTCGATGCTGGTGCTCAAGGTCGACTTCAAGACCGGCCTGAGCAGCCTGAAGGAGACCGTGGTCGAGCTGCGCTGGCCGATCCTGTCCATCGGCATGGTGCTGGCCTTCGCCTTCGTCACCAACTACTCCGGCATGTCCAGCACCCTGGCCCTGGTGCTGGCCGGTACCGGCGCGGCCTTCCCGTTCTTCTCGCCGCTGCTCGGCTGGCTGGGCGTGTTCCTGACCGGCTCGGACACCTCGTCCAACGCGCTGTTCGGCTCGCTGCAGGCCACCACCGCGCACCAGATCGGGGTCAGCGACACCCTGCTGGTGGCGGCCAACACCAGCGGTGGCGTGACCGGCAAGATGATCTCGCCGCAATCCATCGCCGTGGCCTGCGCCGCCACCGGCATGGTCGGCAAGGAGTCGGACCTGTTCCGCTTCACCCTCAAGCACAGCCTGATCTTCGCCGCCTTCGCCGGCCTGATCACCCTGGCCCAGGCCTACGTGTTCACCGGCATGCTGGTGCACTGAGAGCCATAGCGTAAGCATGCAGCGCCGGGGCCTTCCCGGCGTCTGCCATTCGATGACCGGGATACCCCGGAGGCATGCCCGATGAGCGACCTGTTCTACAACGCCGCGCCCAACGCCACCCGCGTGGCGCCGCCGCTGCCGCAACCGCGCCAGTACCCGCAACAGAAGCCGGCCAACGTCTACCTGTTCGGTACCTGCGTGCTCGACCTGTTCTTCCCCGAGGCCGGCCTCGACGCCATCCGCCTGCTCGAGCGCGAAGGCATCCGCGTGCACTTCCCGCAGGGGCAGAGCTGCTGCGGCCAGCCGGCCTACACCTCCGGCTACACCGAGGAAGCCCGCGCCGTGGCGCGCGCCCAGCTGGCGCTGTTCGCCGACGACTGGCCGCTGGTGGTGCCGTCCGGCTCCTGCGCCGGGATGATCCGCCACCACTACGCCGAACTGTTCAAGGACGAGCCGGCCACCCTCAAGCGCGCCCTGGCGCTGGCCGAGCGCACCTACGAGCTGGCCGAGTTCCTCCTGCAGGTGTGCCAGGTCCAGCTCAGGGACCGGGGCGCGCCGACCCGGGTCGCCCTGCACACCTCCTGCTCGGCACGCCGCGAGATGAACACCCACCTGCACGGCCGCGCCCTGCTCGCCCAGCTGGGCAACGTCGAGCGCGTCGAGCACGACCACGAGAGCGAGTGCTGCGGCTTCGGCGGCACCTTCAGCGTGCGCATGCCGGACATCTCCGGCGCCATGGTCGCCGACAAGACCCGCGCGCTGCAGGACTCCGGCGCCGCCCAGGTGGTCAGCGCCGACTGCGGCTGCCTGCTCAACATCAACGGCGCCCTGGAGAAGCAGAACGCCCCGCTGCGCGGCCAGCACCTGGCCAGCTTCCTCTGGCAACGCAGCGGAGGTACCCGATGAGCCAGCGCATCCCGGCGGTGGAACTGCCCAGCCGCCAGCTCAAGCACAACGCCCACGAGGCCCTGCAGGATCGCCAGTTGCGCGGCAACATGCGCAAGGCGATGGACTCGCTGATCGCCAAGCGCCTGGCCTCGATGCCCGACGAGCACGAGCGCGAGCACCTGCGCGAGATGGGCAACCACGTGCGTGCCCGCGCCCTGTCCAAGCTGCCCGAGCTGCTCGAACGCCTGGAAGCCAACCTGACCCGCAACGGCGTCAAGGTGCACTGGGCGGAGAC
>DASQBU010000307.1:0-3088 GCA_035635035.1 Pseudomonas sp. | reverse complement strand
GCAGCAGCTTTAGGCCATCTGTTGGGCGCAGTCTTCTTCCTCGATGGTTAGATTCTGGTTGGTGAACACGCAGATGGAGCCGGCGATGTTCAGCGCGGTCTCGGCGATCTCTCGGGCGGACAGCTCGGTCTTCTGCAGCAGGGCCAGTGCCGCGGCCTGGGCGAAGCCGCCGCCGGAGCCCATGGCGATCAGGCCGTGTTCCGGTTCCACCACGTCGCCGTTGCCGGTGATGATCAGCGAGGCGTCCTTGTTGGCCACCGCCAGCATGGCTTCCAGGCGGCTCAGGCTGCGGTCGGTGCGCCAGTCCTTGGCCAGTTCGACGGCGGCGCGTACCAGGTGGCCCTGGTGCTTCTCCAGCTGGCCCTCGAAGCGCTCGAACAGGGTGAAGGCGTCGGCGGTGGCGCCGGCGAAGCCGGCCAGCACCTGGCCGTGGTACAGGCGGCGCACCTTCTTGGCGTTGCCTTTCATCACGGTGTTGCCGAGGGATACCTGGCCGTCGCCGCCCATGACGACTTTGCCGTTGCGGCGGACTGAAACGATGGTGGTCAAGGGAGCGATCTCCTGCAGCTGGACGCGGACGTCCGGGATGGCGGGAGATATGGGGGAGGCGGGCGGGGTTTTCAACCGCCGGCCGCGCATCGGCGGCGGCCGGCGATCGAGAGGCGGATCAGCGGCGCTGCTGCACCACGCTGCTGACGCCGCCGGCGCTGAGCTGCTTCTTGGCGCTGTCGGCCTGCGGGCGGCTGCTGAAGGGGCCGACCACCAGGCGGTGCCAGGTCTTGTCGCCGACCTTGCCGGATTCGATCCGTGCGTCCTGGCCGAGCAGGATCAGCTTGGCGCGCGCGCTTTCCGCCTGGTCGCGGCTGGCGAAGGAGCCGGCCTGCAGGTAGAAGCGCCCGCCCGCGGGAGCCGCCGCGGGGGCGGCCGGTGGGCTGGCCGGCGCGGGGGTCGGCGCTGCCGGCTGCGGTTTGGCGGCCGGTGCCGGCGCGGGCTTGGCCGGGGCCGGGGTGGCGGGCGCGGCCGGAACGCTCGCTTGGGCGGTTACCGGAGCCGGTGTCTGTGCCGGCGCATGAGTCGGCGCTGGGGGCGCGGCCTTCGGCGCGGTCGGCTGGGCCATGACCAGTCGCGGCGGCGGGGTACGGCCCTCGAGCAGGGCCTGGGCCCGCTCCGCCTCGGCGGCGCGGACCTGGTCTGCCGTCGGCGCCGGGGCCTGCAGCAGGGTGGAGGAGCCCGAGGAGTTCGGCAGCAGGGTGTAGAAGTCGTACTTCGGCTTGGGCGGCGTGGCGGGCTGCGCCGGCTTGGCCGCGGCGGCCGTTTCGGCTTTGCCCGCAGGTGCGCGCTTGACCTCGTCGCTGCCCGGCTTGAGCTGGGCGAGGAAGACGAAGAAGCCGCCGATCGCCGCGCCGGCAACCAGCCACAGCCAGCCGGGCACCGGCTTGCGGGCCGGCGCGCTGCTGTTGCGGCTGGCGCCGCGCGGTTTCGGGTGCTGCTTGCGGGCGGCCATTTACATGCGCTCGAGGGTGGTCAGGCCGAGCAGCTCGAGGCCCTGCTTGAGGGTGCGGCCGGTCAGCGCGGCCAGGCGCAGGCGGCTCTGCTGCACCGCCTCGTCCTCGGCGCTGAGGATCGGGCAGTTCTCGTAGAAGCTGGAGAACAGTCCGGCCAGGTCGTACAGGTAGCTGCACAGCAGGTGCGGCACGCCCTTGGCGCCGACGTTGTTGAGCACCTCGCCGAACTGGCCGAGCTTGGCGGCCAAGGCCTGCTCCTGCTCGGCCTGCAGCTGGATCCGCCCGCCGATCTCGCTCAGCCCTTTGCCCAGCTTGCGGAACACGCTGGCCACGCGGGTGTAGGCGTACAGCAGGTAGGGCGCGGTGTTGCCCTCGAAGCTGAGCATCAGCTCGAAGTTGAAGCTGTAGTCGCTGGTGCGGTGCTTGGACAGGTCGGCGTACTTGACCGCGCCGATGCCGACGGCCTGGGCGATCTGGCGCAGCTCGGCCTCGTCCAGCTCGGGGTTCTTGGCCTTGACCAGCGCGTAGGCGCGCTGCTCGGCTTCGTCGAGCAGGTCGATCAGCTTGACGGTGCCGCCGTCGCGGGTCTTGAACGGCCGGCCGTCGGCGCCGTTCATGGTGCCGAAGCCCATGTGCTCGAGGTCCATGCCCTCGTGGACGAAGCCGGCGCGGCGGGCGACCTCGAAGGCCATCTGGAAGTGCAGGGCCTGGCGCTGGTCGACGAAGTACAGCGCGCGGTCGGCCTTGAGCACCTGGCTGCGGTAGCGCATGGCGGCCAGGTCGGTGGTGGCGTACAGGTAGCCGCCGCCGGCCTTCTGCACGATCACCGGCAGCGGGTTGCCTTCGGCGTTCTTGAACTCGTCCATGAACACGCACTGCGCGCCGTCGCTCTCGCTGAGCAGGCCCTTGGCCTGCAGCTCGCTGACGATGGTCGGCAGATCGCTGTTGTAGGCGCTCTCGCCGCGCACGTCGGCCGGGCTCAGCCTGACGCCCAGGCGGTCGTAGACGGCCTGGCAGTGGCTCAGCGAGACGTCGTTGAAGCGCTGCCACAGGCGCAGGCATTCGGCGTCGCCGGCCTGCAGCTTGACCACCAGGGCGCGGGCGCGGTCGGCGAACTCGGCGGAGTCGTCGAAGCGCTTCTTCGCCGCGCGGTAGAACTGCTCGAGGTCGGCCAGCTCGCTCTCGGCGGCGGCCGGGTTCTCTTCCAGATAGGCCAGCAGCATGCCGAACTGGGTGCCCCAGTCGCCGACGTGGTTCTGGCGGATCACGGTGTCGCCGAGGAACTCCAGCACGCGGGCCACGGCGTCACCGATGATGGTCGAGCGCAGGTGGCCGACGTGCATTTCCTTGGCCAGGTTCGGCGAGGACAGGTCGACCACCACGCGCTGGGCCGGGCCGCTCTTGCGCACGCCGAGCTGAGCGTCGGCCAGCGCGGCCTCCAGGCGCTCGGCCAGGGCGTCGCTGTTCTGGAAGAAGTTGAGGAAGCCGGGGCCGGCGATTTCCACCTTGCTCACGGCGGCATCAGCCGGCAGCGCGGCGATCAGCTTCTCGGCCAGATCGCGCGGCTTCATGCCGGCCGGCTT
>DASQBU010000306.1:0-2193 GCA_035635035.1 Pseudomonas sp. | reverse complement strand
GCATTCCCAAGGGCGTGTACAACGTGGTGCACGGCTTCGGTCCGGATTCGGCCGGCGAGTTCCTCACCCAACATCCGGGCGTCAACGCCATCACCTTCACCGGCGAGACCCGCACCGGCGCGGCGATCATGAAGGCCGCCTCGGAAGGCATGCGCGACGTGTCCTTCGAGCTGGGCGGCAAGAACGCCGGCATCGTGTTCGCCGACGCCGATTTCGACGCGGCGGTGGACGGCATCTTCCGCTCCGCCTTCCTCAACTCCGGGCAGGTGTGCCTGGGCACCGAGCGCGTCTACGTCGAGCGACCGATCTTCGAGCGCTTCGTGCAGGCGCTGAAGGTCAAGGCCGAGGCCGTCAAGTTCGGCCGCCCGGACGACCACAACGCCAACTACGGCCCGCTGATCAGCCAGGAGCACCGCGACAAGGTGCTGTCCTACTACCGCAAGGCGGTGGAAGAGGGCGCCACCGTGGTCACCGGCGGCGGCGTGCCGGACATGCCGGGCGAGCTGGCCGAAGGCGCCTGGGTGCAGCCGACCATCTGGACCGGCCTCTCGGACAACGCGGCAGTGGTGCGCGAGGAAATCTTCGGCCCGTGCTGCCACATCCGTCCGTTCGACAGCGAGAACGAAGTGGTCGCGCTGGCCAACGACAACGTCTACGGCCTGTCCACCACCATCTGGACCAACGACCTGGCCCGCGCCCACCGCATGGCGGCGCGCGTCGAGGTGGGCATCACCTGGATCAACAGCTGGTTCCTGCGCGACCTGCGCACCCCGTTCGGCGGCGCCAAGCAGTCCGGCATCGGCCGCGAGGGCGGGGTGCACTCGCTGGAGTTCTACACCGAGACGCGCAACGTCTGCGTGAAGCTGTAAGCCGCGCCGCGGGCCTGTAGGGGCGAATTCATTCGCCAGGAGAGCGTGTGAAGGCGAATGAATTCGCCCCTACGAGAGCCGGCCCAGACATTCGACTGCATTCGCCCCCACGGGACACAGACATGGACAACAACAAGATCGAGCAATACGGCGACGAGCTGTACGAGGCCTTCGTCGCCCGCCGTGCGGTGCCGCCGCTGCTGAGCCGCGAGCCGGACATCACCATCGAGGACGCCTACCGCATCCAGCAGCGCTTCGTCGCGCGCCGCCTGCAGGCCGGCGAGACCGTGGTCGGCAAGAAGATCGGCGCCACCAGCAAGCCGGTGCAGGATTTTCTCGGCGTGTACCAGCCGGACTTCGGCATCCTCACCTCGGGCATGGTCTACCAGGAGGGCGACACCATCGACCTCGGCGCGCTGATCCAGCCCAAGGCCGAGGCGGAGCTGGCCTTCGTGCTCAAGCACGACCTCAAGGGGCCGGGCATCACCGCGATGGACGTGATCCGCGCCACCGACTACGTGCTGCCGTGCTTCGAGATCGTCGATTCGCGCATCACCAACTGGCAGATCAAGATCCAGGACACCGTGGCCGACAACGCCTCCTGCGGCGTGTACGTGCTGGGCAAGACCAAGGGCGACCCGCGCAAGCTGGACCTGACCCTGGCCGGCATGGTGCTGGAGAAGAACGGCGAGCTGTTCTCCACCGGCGTCGGCGCCGCGGTGCAGGGCTCGCCGGCCAACGCAGTGGCCTGGCTGGCCAACACCCTCGGCGAGCTGGGCATCCCCTTCAAGGCCGGCGAGGTGATCCTTTCCGGTTCGCAGTCGGCGCTGGTGCCGGTGGTCGATGGCGACGAGCTGGTGTGCACGGTCGGCGGCCTCGGTAGCTGCCGGGTGAAGTTTTCCGGGAGGAGCGCAGCATGAGCAACAACATCACCCTGTCCCGCGAGGACATCGTGCGCCTGTGCGAGCGCGTCGAAGGGGCGCAGACCCGCGCCTACGCGATCCCCAAGCTGACCGACGAATACCCGGACATGACCATCGCCGACGGCTACGCCGTGCAGAGCGAGCTGCGCCGCCGCTTCATCGCCAAGGGCCACAAGCTGGTCGGCTGGAAGGCCGGGCTGACCTCCAAGGCGAAGATGCAGCAAATGGGCGTCAGCGTGCCCTCCATCGGTTTTCTCACCGACCGCATGGCGCGCCCGGAAAACTCGGCGATCTCCACCTCCGACCTGGTGCATCCGCGCGTCGAGTGCGAAGTGGCTTTCGTGATGAAGGAAACCCTGCAGGGCCCCGGCTGCACCGCGGCCGACGTGCTGGCGGCCACC
>DASQBU010000305.1:0-1840 GCA_035635035.1 Pseudomonas sp. | reverse complement strand
CCCCGGTCGAACTGCTGGCCAGCGATCTGGTGATGGCCAGCGGCATCAGCAAGTTCTGCCAGATGGATCTGGTGACGGGGGCGTAAGGCGATGGAGCCGGACTACCAGGCCCTGGGCCGCTACACCCACCTGTGCGAGCAGGTGGCGAAGGCGGCCTGCGAACGGGGGCAGTTGCTCACCCGCGCCGCCGCAGTACTGCAGAACGCCGCCCGGCCGCTGTCGGCCGGCGAGCAGGCCCACGCTCGCAGCTGCAACTTCGCCGCGGTGGAGCGCCTGCTGGCCGAGGCACGGGCGGTCGACGGGCGTTTGCAGGCCGCAATCGCCGAGGCCAACGAACTGGCGCCGCTGGCCAACCGGCCGGAGCTGACTTTCGCCTGAGAGACTCTGGCCAGGGGCCCGCTACGCCCTCTTGCCGAAGCTCCGCGCCATGTGGTCGAGCGATCCCCGAGCGGCAGGCTGGGTTTCTCCCCAGTAGCTGGCGATGCGGTTGGCCAGCTTGAGGAAACCATCCTTGCTGGGGTTGCTCAGTTTCTTCTCCAGTCGCCGCACGACCAGAAGGAAGGCCTGTTCGCTGGCGTTCTGGTATCTCACGACCAGCGGGGCGACGAGCCGGTTGGAGATGCGGGGGTCGCGGCCCAGGTGGCGGCAGATCTTCGTCAGCACGCCCAACTGCCGCGAGGCGGCGAGGCCACTGCACTGCATGATGTAGAGCAGGGCCCTCAGCGTATCGATGTTGTTGTAGACGATCGTGTCGAAAGAATAGGCCGGCGTGCGCTTGTAGAGGTCATGCAGATGCTCGAGCACGTTGGCTATGGGTTTGCCCGTAAAGGCCTCGCTGCACTTGGTGATGTCGCGGATCGCGAAAGTCCGCATGTCGTAGTGGAGCAGGCAGTGGCCGCGTAGCAGTGGGTTCTCGCGGTCGTTGGTAAACGCGTGAACGTGCACTACCCACGAGCCGGACGCACCTTCCCTATCCGGGTAGTTGAAGGTCATTCTGGCTTCGACAGGCATGCCTGCTTCTTGCCAGAACTCGTCCATGTCATGGGTGAAGTCTTGATAGTCGGTCATGCTTGCTTTCTGCATGGCAAATTTCTCTGAGCAGCAAGGCTATTTGTATCGGTCTCAACTTCTGTTTATTTATGGTTGTCAACGGGATTTTTTTGCTTTTGTGATTTGCGCGCGAAAGTTGTGCGTTGTCCCGAACCCGCTCCGGCGGGTTTTTTATTGCCCGGAGGAGTCCAATGGCCACCATCAAGGAACGCCTGATCCAGGTCGTGCTGCGCGGCAAGGACATGCTCAGCGGCGAGGCCGCCAGGAGCGCCGTCGCGCTCGATGCGCTGCGCCAGAAGGGCGAGGCGCTGCAGACCGCGCTGGGCGAGGCCGAGGGCGCCGCGAAGCTGGCCACCCAGCTCGACCAGACCCGTACCAGCGTCGAGCGCGCCACCGGCGCCTACAGCAAGGCGCAGGACGACATCGCCCGCCTGCGCCGCGAGCTGGACGCCGCGCCGGACTCCAGGGGCTTGCAGACCTCGCTGCGCGAAGCTGAACGCTACGCCCGCAGCGCCGGCCGCGAGCTGGACCGCTTGCGCGACGCCGAGCGCGCGCTGGAGCAGCAGGCCCGGCAGGCCGGTGTCGCCACCGACGCCCTCGGCGCCGAGCAGGACCGCCTGCAGGGCGAGGTGACCAAGGCCAAGCGCGCGCTGGATGAGAACGCCGCCGTCTGGCCCAGCCGCTTCCGCGCCGCCGACGGCGGCCCGAACGCCCGCGCTCAGGCGCTGGCCGGGCGGCCACAGGCCATCGCCAATGCCGTCTACGCCAACCGCAACGGCAATGGCGACGA
>DASQBU010000304.1:0-2657 GCA_035635035.1 Pseudomonas sp. | reverse complement strand
CGAGCGGCAGGCGCAGGCGCAGCTCGTCGTCGGGGAAGCGGTGGCGCTCGACGGCGGCGGCCGGCAGGCCACAGGCGGCGGCCAGGCGCAGGGCGGCCTCGCGCTCGTCGGCGAAATACAGGATCAGGGCGGTCATCTCGGCTCCTCAGAACTCGACGAACAGCTGCGGCACCTCGTCGGCGGCGCCGATGGCGAAGCCGCTGGCGTGCTGACAGGCCTGGCGGGCGAACTCCAGGTCGGCCGGATAGGCGGCATACACCCGGTACAGCGGCGCGCCGGCGGCCACCGGCTCGCCGAGCTTGTGCAGCAGGTCGACGCCGGCGCCCTGCACCTTGGGCGCGCCGGCCAGGCGGGCGATGCGCGCCAGCTGCACGTTGTCGATGCCGGTCACCACCCCGGCGCGCTCGGCGTTCACCTCGAAGCTCAGCGGCGCCAGCGCCGGGGCGTCGGGGTCGAAGCCGCGGCCGCCCTGGGCGGCGATGATCGCCTGCATCTTGGCCAGCGCGCGGCCGGAGTCGAGGATGTCGCGGGCGATGGCGAAGCCGTCGCCGCCGCGCACGTCCGGATCGAACTCGAGCAGCCGGCCGGCCAGGCGCAGGGCCTTCTGGCGCAGGTCGTTGGGCGCGCGCGGATCGTTCTGCAGCACGCGCATCACGTCGCGCGCCTCCAGCACCGGGCCGATGCCGTTGCCGACCGGCTGGCGGCCGTCGGTGATCACCACGTCGATGGTCAGGCCCATGCGCCCGGCGACGAACTCGAACAGCTTGCGCAGGCGCTGCGCCTCGGGCATCGAGCGCACCTTGGCGGTCGGCCCGACCGGGATGTCCAGCACCAGGTGGGTGGAGCCGGCGGCCAGCTTCTTGGACAGGATCGAGGCGACCATCTGCCCCGGCGAGTCGATCGACAGCGGGCGCTCCACCGAGATCAGCACGTCGTCGGCCGGCGACAGCTCGCTGGTGCCGCCCCAGGCCAGGCAGCCGCGGTGCTCGCGGACGATCTCCTCGAGGCGCTCGAACGGCAGCTCGACGCCGGCCAGCACCTCCATGGTGTCGGCGGTGCCGGCCGGCGAGGTGATCGCCCGCGACGAGGTCTTCGGGCAGAGCATGCCGTGCGCGGCGACGATCGGCACCACCAGCATCGAGGTGCGGTTGCCGGGGATGCCGCCGATGCAGTGCTTGTCGACCACCGGGTGCTCGTGCCAGTCGAGGCGCCGGCCGACCGCGGTCATCGCGTCGCTGAGGAAGTACACCTCCTCGCGGTCCAGCTCGCCCTGGTTGCAGGCGACCACGAAGGCGGTCAGCTCGATCTTCGAGTAGCGGTGCTCGGCGATGTCGCGGACGATGGCGTGGAAGTCCGCGCGATCCAGGCGCTCGCCGGCGATCTTGCGGTGCAGGGCGGGAATCGACGACGGCGGTTCGGCCTGGCAGATGCTCGCCGGATGGCCGTTTTGCACGCCGAGCAGGGCGAAGGCGTCCTCGGACAGGCCAAGCTGGTTGCAGTCGACGATGGAGGTGTCGTCCACCACGTTGAGGCTGGCGAGGATGAGCCCGCCGTTGGCGCGCACCTCGACCTTGGACAGTGCCTGGAAGCCTTCGGCGCGGTACACCGCGCAGTCGCGGTGCAGGTAGGCGACGTTCTCGCGGTAGGTGTCGATGGCGACGCGGTGCAGCTGCAGGGTCGCTTCGGTGCATTCGCAGCCGGCATCGGCCGGCGAGGTGTTTTCCATGGAGCGGGGCCTGTCTGTGGATCGTCCGCGGACTATGCCGCCGCGCGGCCGGCGCCGGCAAGCCCGCGGCGACCTCAGTGCTTGGCCTCGAGCAGCAGCAGGCCCTGGTCCTCGCGCCAGCGCACCCGGTTGAGATAGCTCATGCCCAGCAACACCTCGCTGGGCGAGTTGCCGGCGATCACCGCGGCGTCGACGCCGAGCACTTCCAGGCTGCCGACCTTGACCCGATCGAGGGTCAGCCGCCAGGCCGGCATCACCCCGCCGGCGGTGTTGACCTGCATCGGCTGGCCGCGGTTCTGGTAGTCGAGGCCGAGGCGCTTGGCCTGCGCCTCGTTCATCGCCACCGACGAAGCACCGGTGTCGACCAGGAACTGCACGCTCTGCCCGTTGATCGAGCCGGCGGTGGCGTAGTGACCGTTGTTGCCGCGGGCGATGCTCATCTGCGCGCGCTGCAGCGGCTCGGCGTAGCCGGCGGCGCTGTATTCGCGCTCCAGGCCGAACTGGCGCTCGACGCCGTCGACACGCAGCACCGCGCCACGGGCGTCGGCGCGCACCAGGGTGACGCCGCCCGGACCGCTCTGCCCGGCCTTGAGCAGCTGGCGCTGGCCGTCGACGCTGACCACCGCGGCGCCGGAAAACAGGCCGACCACCTGCACCTGCGACGCCGCCAGCAGCGGTGTCGCCAGCAGCAGGCCGGCGCCGAACGCGAGAAGGGAACGCATATACAACCTCCGTGTTGTCGTGGATTCAGTTCAGCAGCCGCACCAGCCCCTGCAGCAGCAGCCAGGCACCGGCGCCGGCGAGCAGGTCGTCGAGCATGATGCCGGTGCCGCCGTGCACCTGGCGGTCGACCCAGCGGATCGGCCAGGGCTTCCAGATGTCCAGCAGGCGGAACAGGGCGAAACCGGCCAGCAGCCAGGGCCAGCCCGGC
>DASQBU010000303.1:0-5189 GCA_035635035.1 Pseudomonas sp. | reverse complement strand
GAAGGAGATCAAGGCGAAGCGATAGTCGACGCCGGAGGACTGAACGATGTTGGCGAACTCCAGGGTACGCTGGATCAGTCCATCGATCTCCTCGGCCATGCTGCCGGTGTCGTCGAACACGAAGACGAAGTCCACGCCGCGCGGGTCCGCTGAGTCTGGGTGCAGACTCTCGATCCCGATGATCGAGGCGTCGCGGAGATCCTCCGTGACGCTGAAGTTCTCCCGTGTCAGGCCCTTGATCGGCGCGCCGGTCTTGGCGTCCCGGACATTCACGTCGACCACGATGGTTGGGAAGTGGCTGGCGATCGGCTGGATGAGCACGTTTGCCGCGTCGCCGGCCTGAGCGACGCCGGCCGCGAGCAGGGCAAGGCCGGAGATGGATTTGCTGATGATACGTAACGTGGACATGACGACTCCTTGTCGAGGGGGGATCAGGCGTCCTTTCCGATGGGCAAGCCAGGCCCAAAGAAGGCAGGAGAAAGCAAGCTGCCGATTCTTGATGTTCGCTTTGTCTTGAGCAAGGCTGCTTGCGAGCAGCAACTGATCTGCCTTGGAGAGTTGCAACGCAGTCCGCAGTTTTCATTCGGTTCTTTTGCGGATAGCCATGAGCTGCTGAGATCTGTGCGAGTCAATGCGCGGGCTGGCAAAAGCCGGCCGTGCTTTGCTGCAGTACCTCTGGGAAGGGGCTACTACGTTCCCATGCCGTCCTCAATGGCGATGCCTTGAGCGCGCATCCGCACGATCAGCGCTGCGCGCCCACCTGGTAGTAGAGGATGCAGCCGCCGGTTGTCACTTCGCTGGCGACCTGGCGCGCGCTCACGTCGACCACGGTGACCGGGCTGAAGTTACAGAGGTAGACGCATGAAAGTGATCCACACGCGCTGTCCCTCGGCTTCAAGGAAAGCGTGCTGGGCAAGCTGCTCTACGGCAATGTGGAGCGTCTGTTCGGGTTGGTCTGATCCGCCGGGGTGGGTAAGCGCGGTCGTTCAGTGGGCTGCTGCGCGCCATTCATTATGCCGACGACACGGCCTCCGCCTTGGGCGCGGAAGTCCGTGCCCAGAGCTGCCTACTGTTGACCTTCCGGGGAGGGGGCCGCTTTCAGCGAGGCCGGTGCCTTGGCGAGCTGCTCGGCGACGGCCAGATTGGCCTTGCGTACCGCCTCGACGAAGCCCTGGTACGGCCGGTCGGTGATGCCGACCAGGCCGACGTGGCCGTTCTCGCCGTCCAGCAGCCGGCCGGTCACCGGCTCGTCCAGGTACTGGAACCAGTGCAGGCCGACGATGATCGGCTCGTCCAGCGCCCGTTGCAGGAAGTGCGCATAGGCCGGGCCGCGCTCCTCCTCCGTCCAGACCTCCTGCACCCCGCCCCAGAACGGCCCGCGGTCGCGGGAGCCGAAATGGAATTCGGTGATCAGCAGCGGCTTGTCGAGTGCGCGCAGCACGGCGAAGTCGTAGCCATGCTGCGGTTCGCGCGTGTAGAAGTTGAAGCTCAGCACGTCGCAGTACTGGGCGCAGGCGGCCACGGCTTCCGGCGTGGTGCCGGCAAATCGGCCGCCGAGCAGCAGGTGGTTGGGGTCTTGCGCCTTCAGCGCCTCGGCGACGGTGCGGAAGTAAGTGTCGGCATACAGGCGCTGGAAGCGCTGCAGGTCCTCCGCGATGGCCGGCTGGCGTTCATTCGGCAGCGGCGCCTGGAAGCCGGCGCCTTCCAGCGCGCCCCAGTCCGCCAGCTCGATGCCCCAGGCCGCCGCCAACGCCGGCGCCGTGGCGTACTTGTCGCGCAGTTGTCCGACGAACGCCCGCTTGGCCGGCGATTCGCTGCCGAGGCGCAGGGTGCCGTAGGCCAGCGCATAGCGCGCCTGCAGGGGATCGCCGCTGCCGGCCCAGGCCAGTTCGTTGTCGGCGAAATAGCCGATCAGCCAGGGATCGTCGCGGTGGCCGCGGCTGGCCACCTGCACCGCGCGCCGGGCGGCCTCGGCGAAGCGCGGGTCGAAGGGGTCGGGCATGCCGCCCCACAGGTCGTGCCCGGTACTCACCGCGGCGTAATCGCCCGCAATCAGCAGCGGCAGGGTGTAGGGCATGCGCTGGGCCGCGCCGAGGGCGGCATCGCTCCAGTTGCCGAGGGTATTGAAACCCCAGGCCTGCAGGCGATCCAGGGTATGTGCGGTCCAGCGCCGGCTGTCGAAGGTGTTGCAGATCGGTGTCGCGCGGGCTTTGCCCGCCGGGCTGGCGGTGGCGCCCGGCTTTGCGGGCGTCCTGGCGCTGCAGGCGGGATCGGCGTAGCTGCGCTGCAGGTTGGCGCGGTAGAAGTCGAACCAGCGGCCATGCGCGAAGCCGAGGTTGCGGCTGGCTCCGGTGCCGCGGCGGCTATCGCCCGTGCCGAAGTAGGCGGCCAGCTCGCCATCGGCCTTGGGCAGGGCGGCGAACATGGCCTCGCGGCCTTCGATGTAGGTCGCGCTCTCGAAGGCGCTGAGCGTGTTCACCCCGAGGGAATAGAACGGATGGCCCTCCGGGGTGACCAGGAACCAGCGCCCGTCGCGTTTCTCGGTGCGGAAGAACCCGCTGGCGGGGAACGCCACGCCGCCCAGCCGGCCGCCGTATCGATCCTGCCGGGGGCGCTCGGCCAGCCAGCTCTGCAGCTGGCGCTCCTCGCGGGCGGCAGCCTCGCGCAGCTGTTCGTCGCTGCCGACCTTCTCGGGCCACTGGGCACGGGTGAACTGGCCATAGCCATCGACCAGGCCGGCATAAGCCGCCTGCTCGAGCGCTGCGTCCCGGCGAACCCCCAGCGGCCCGAGCAGCAGGCTCTGCGGTGCATTCGGATGGTCCAGCGACAGCGTGACCGCCGCGACCCGACCGCGCTCGAGCTGGCCCTCCACTCGAGTGGCCAGCAAGGTGCGCTGCCCATCGTGGCTCCACGGCATCGGCGGGGCGGCGCGCATGCCGTGCTCCAGCGGCGAGGTCGCCCGCAACGGCACCAGCAGGTCCTGGGCCGGGCCGGCCGGCAGGGCGATGCGGCTGCTCAGCACCTGGCCGTCGGCGCTTTCGATCTTCACCTCGAGGGTCAGCGCCCAATCCATCGCGCTCTGCAGGCGCAGGGTCATGGCGGTGGCCTGCGACCAGTCCCAGGTCCCGCTCTGCGGCGCGAGGCGCAGGCTGGGCGCCGCGTCCGGATCGAAGGTGACGCGGCGCAGGGGCTCGCCTTGCGCCGTGGTCTCGGCGCCGAGTGGCGACAGGGCCGCGCTGTGGGTGACGACCTGCACCGCATCGCCGGGGCTGACGAAGTTGAACAGGGTGTCCGGGTCGAGCGGCCCGGCATGCAGCGGGGCGGCAAACAGCCACGCCAGCACGGCAGGCAGTGAACGGCGGGTCATCGGGCTAGCTCTCCTGTGGTCCCATGGGGCGGGGCTGTGGCTGGCCCCCTATTCCGGGCCGGCCTCGCCGCCGCGGCGCTTGCGAAAGGCCCGCACCACTTCCAGGAAGGAGGTCAGGATGGGCGAGTGATCGTCGGCGCGGTAGATGCAGCTGAGGTCGATCCGCGCATTCTCCGGCAGGTCGCTGAGCGGGCGGTATACCACGCCGGGCAGGCTCAGTGCGGCGGTGGATTCCGATACCAGGCAGGCGCCGAAGCCGCTGGCCACCAGGGAGATGGCGGTGACCGTGTCGCCCACCTCCTGGGAGACCTGCGGGACGAAGCCCACCTGCTGGCAGAGGCCGAGCACCCGGTCGATGAAGCTGGGCCGGCTGCCGGTGGGGAACAGCACCAGCGGATGTTCGGCGAGCGCCGCGAAGGGCACCACGCTTTCCCGGGCGAGCGGGTGGCTCTCGTTGACCGCCAGCAGCAGCGATTCGGTGGCGACCAGCTCGGCGGCGATGTCCGGCAGGGGCGAGAGCAGGCGGTTGAAGCCCAGGCTGATGCGCCGCTGGCGCAGGGCCTCGATCTGCTCGCCCTTGTGCATGCTGTGCAGCACCACCTTGACCTCCGGGTAGGCCGCGCGGAACTCGCCGAGGATCTTCGGAATGAGGTCGAGGACCGCCGAGCCGAAGATGCCGATGTCCAGGCGGCCCAGCTTGCCCTGGCCGGCGCGCTGGGTGCGCTCGGTCGCCTGCTCGACCACCGCGCGGATGTTGCGCGCTTCCTCGAGCAACAGCTCGCCGGCCGGGGTCAGCTCCATGCCGCGCGGGGTGCGCACGAACAGCTGCACGCCCAGCTCCTCCTCCAGCTGCTGGATCTGCCGGGTCAGCGGCGGCTGCGACATGTGCAGGCGGGTGGCCGCCCGGCCGATGTTCTGCTCTTCGGCAACGGCGATGAAATACCGGAGATGGCGTAGGTCCATTGGGCAACCCTGCGAGAGAGGACGGAGCGCCCGCGGCCTTTGCGGGCACGGGCGGCTTGCCATTAGAACATCTTCGGCACTGGCGAACCCAGGCTCGCGCGCCGTGCGAGCCTCGATACCTGGAGGGTATCGGGCTGGCGTTTTTTTGGTATTGGACGGTAATCCCCGCGGACAATAGCTTTGGAGCCGACTCCGCTGGCGGGGGCGATTCGGGTGGAAGGATCGCCAAGCCAGAAAAAATCACAAAAACAATAACGAGTTCGAGGATGAGGACATGGTCAACTGCGCCAGTCTGCCGGCTTTTCGCCTGAGAAAGCTGCGTTTCGCGATCGCCGGCGCTCTCGCCGGATTGTCGGCAAGCGGTACGGCCTTCGCCTTCCAGATCGACAGCGGCAACCCGGATGTCCGCATGTCCTGGGACAACACCTTCAAGTACAGCGCGGCCTGGCGGGTCAACAAGCCCGACAACAACATCGCCGACAACTCCATCGGCCCACAGGTCAACACCAACGACGGCGATCTCAACTTCGACCGCGGGCTGATCTCCAACCGTGTCGACCTGCTCTCCGAGTTCGACCTGCGCTTCAAGCGCGACTACGGCCTGCGCGTGAGCGGCGCGGCCTGGTACGACGATGTCTACAACCACTCCAACGACAACCCCGGCGCGCTGGGCGGCGCCCTGGTCAACTCGCGCTCGGTGGACTACGACCAGTTCAACGACTCGACCCAGACCCTGCACGGGCGCAAGGCCGAGCTGCTCGACGCCTTCGTCTACGGCAGCTTCTCCCCGGCCGACATGGGCCTCAACCTCAAGGCCGGGCGCTTCACCCAGCTGTATGGCGAGAGCCTGTTCTTCGGC
>DASQBU010000302.1:0-6063 GCA_035635035.1 Pseudomonas sp. | reverse complement strand
GGCGACCGAGTGGCCTACTGCACCGGCCCGCAAGGCTCCTACGCCGAACTGCACACCCTGCCGGCCGACGTGCTGGTGCCGCTGCCCGCCGGGGTGAGCTGCGAGCAGGCCGCCGCGGCGACCCTCAAGGGCCTCACCGTGCAGTACCTGCTGCGCCAGATCGGCCGGCTCGAGGGCGGCGAGACCGTGCTGTTCCACGCCGCCGCCGGCGGCGTCGGCAGCCTGGCCTGCCAGTGGGCCAGGGCGCTGGGGGTCAGGCTGATCGGCACCGTCGGCTCGGCCGAGAAGGCCGCGCGCGCGCAGGCGCTGGGCGCCTGGGCGACCATCGACTACAGCCGCGAGAACGTGGTCGAGCGCGTGCTGGAGCTGACCGGCGGGCAGAAGTGCCCGGTGGTGTTCGACTCGGTGGGCAAGGACACCTGGGAGATCTCCCTCGACTGCGTGGCCAAGCGCGGCCTGCTGGTCAGCTTCGGCAACGCCTCCGGGCCGGTCACCGGGGTCAACCTCGGCGTGCTGGCGCAGAAGGGCTGCCTGTACGTCACCCGGCCGACCCTGGCCGGCTACGCCGACACCGCCGAGCGCCTGCGCGCGATGGCCGCCGAGCTGTACGCGCTGATCGCCGACGGCACCCTGCAGGTGGACATCGGCCAGCGTTACGCGCTGGCCGACGCCGCCCAGGCGCAGGTCGCCCTGGCCGCGCGGCAGACCACCGGCTCGACCATCCTGCTGCCCTGAGCCGGCTACCGGACGCCCCGCCCGCGGGCGTCCGCCCCCGCCGCGCCCCGCGCCTGCCACGGGGCCGCGTGTAGGAATCGCCCTACAACAAATTCTCCGTCGCCCTGAAGGCAATCTCTCCCGGCGGCCGATGTTGCGCCCCCGCGGCAAACCCTAGGCTGTAGCCACAGTTTGCACAGACAGGGGTCCAATCATGGCCGGGGCAACCAACACGGCGGGCGCGGGCGAGACGCTGGTCAGCTTCCGCGGCGTCCAGAAGAGCTACGACGGCAGCGCGCTGATCGTCAAGAATCTCAACCTGGAGATCCGCAAGGGCGAATTCCTCACCCTGCTCGGGCCGTCCGGCTCGGGCAAGACCACCAGCCTGATGATGCTCGCCGGCTTCGAGACGCCGACCGCCGGCGAGATCCGCCTGGGCGGCCGCCTGCTCAACAACCTGCCGCCGCACAAGCGCGACATCGGCATGGTGTTCCAGAACTACGCGCTGTTCCCGCACATGACCGTGGCGGAGAACCTGGCCTTCCCGCTCAGCGTGCGCGGCATGGGCAAGGCGGAGATCGGCGAGCGGGTCAAGCGCGCGCTGGCCATGGTCCAGCTCGACGCGCTGGCCGGGCGCTACCCGGCGCAGATGTCCGGCGGCCAGCAGCAGCGCGTGGCGCTGGCCCGCGCGCTGATCTTCGAACCGCAGCTGGTGCTGATGGACGAGCCGCTCGGCGCGCTGGACAAGCAGCTGCGCGAGCACATGCAGATGGAGATCAAGCACCTGCACGAGCGCCTCGGCGTCACCGTGGTGTACGTCACCCACGACCAGGGCGAGGCGCTGACCATGTCCGACCGCGTGGCGGTGTTCCACCACGGCGAGATCCAGCAGATCGCCGATCCGCGCAGCCTCTACGAGCAGCCGCACAACAGCTTCGTCGCCACCTTCATCGGCGAGAACAACCGCCTGCACGGCCGCCTGCTGGAGAACGACGGCGCGCAGTGCGTGGTGCGCCTGGAGCGCGGCGAGCGGGTCAGCGCCCTGGCGGTCAACGTCGGCCGGGTCGGCGACCCGGTGAGCCTGTCGATCCGCCCGGAACGGGTGCGCCTCAACGGCCACAGCGCCGGCTGCACCAACCGCTTCAGCGGGCGGGTCGCCGAGTTCGTCTACCTCGGCGACCACGTGCGCATCCGCCTGGAGGTGTGCGGCCAGGACGACTTCTTCGTCAAGCAGCCGATCGCCGAACTCGATCCCGACCTGCAGGTCGGCGACGTGGTGCCGCTCGGCTGGCAGGTCGAGCACGCCCGCGCCCTCGACCCGCTGGCCGCCGCCTGAGCCGGCCAACCGCTTTCCCAACCTTTGCAGCGAGGCAAGCAGCATGATCAAGCGCACCCCCAGCACCCTGCGGTTCGCCGCCCTGGCCCTCGGCCTGGCCTGCGCCGGCCAGACGCTGGCCGCCGACCTCACCGTGGTGTCGTTCGGCGGCGCCAACAAGGCCGCCCAGGAGAAGGCCTTCTACGCGCCGTTCCAGCAGGCCACCGGCAACAAGGTGATCGCCGGCGAGTACAACGGCGAGATGGCCAAGGTGAAGGCGATGGTCGACACCCACAGCGTGTCGTGGAACCTGGTCGAGGTGGAGTCGCCCGAGCTGGCCCGCGGCTGCGACGAGGGCCTGTTCGAGGAGATCGACCCGGCGCTGCTCGGCGACGCCGCCGACTACGTGCCCGGCACCCTGCGCCCGTGCGGGGTCGGCTTCTTCGCCTGGTCCACCGTGCTGGCCTACAACGCCGACAAGCTGAAGAGCGCGCCGAGCGGCTGGGCCGACTTCTGGGACGTGGCGAAATTCCCCGGCAAGCGCGGCCTGCGCAAGGGCGCCAAGTACACCCTGGAATTCGCCCTGATGGCAGACGGCGTGGCGCCCAGGGACGTCTACCGGGTGCTGGCCACCAAGGAAGGCCAGGACCGCGCGTTCCGCAAGCTCAACGAACTCAAGCCGCACATCCAGTGGTGGGAGGCCGGCGCCCAGCCGCCGCAGTTCCTCGCCTCCGGCGACGTGGTGATGAGCTCGGCCTACAACGGGCGCATCGCCGCGGTGCAGAAGGAAAGCAACCTCAAGCTGGTGTGGGACGGCGGCATCTACGACTTCGACGCCTGGGTGATCCCCAAGGGCGCCAAGCACCTCGAGGAGGCCAAGCGCTTCATCGCCTTCACCCTCAAGCCGGCCCAGCAGCAGAGCTACGCCGAGCACATCGCCTACGGCCCGGCCAACCGGCGCGCGGTCGAGGGCCTGGCCGCCGAGCGCCTGCAGGACATCCCCACCACCGCGGAGAACATCCGCAACCAGGTGGCGATGGACGTGAGCTTCTGGGCCGACTACGGCGAGCAGCTCGAGCAGCGCTTCAACGCCTGGGCCGCCAAGTAACCCGCCGTGCCCGCCAGCGCGGCGGGCACCGTTTCCCGCACGATTCCGGAGTTCGCTATGGCCATCGCAGTGCCCCTCGACGAGGTCGCCGGCCCCACGCTCAAGCAGCGCATGGCGCGGGCCGAACGGCTCAACCGCCTGAAATCGCAGGCGCTGATCCTGCCCCTGCTGGTGTTCCTCCTGCTGACCTTCCTGGTCCCGATCGGCACGCTGCTGTACCGCAGCGTGCACAACCCCGAAGTGGTCGGCAGCCTGCCGCGCACCGTGGCGGCCATCGCCGCCTGGGACGGCAAGGCGCTGCCGCCGGAAGCCGCCTACCAGGCACTGGCCGCCGACCTGCTGCGCGCGCGCAAGGAGCAGACCCTGGGCGATCTGTCCAAGCGCCTGAACATGGAGCTGGCCGGCTACCGCAGCCTGCTGGCCAAGACCGCCCGCGCGCTGCCGCTGCAGCCGGCGCCGACCTCCTGGAAGGACGCCCTGGAGAGCCTCGACGAGCGCTGGGGCGACCCGGCCTACTGGCAGGCGATCCGCCGCAACGACAGCGCGCTGAGCCCCTACTACCTGCTGGCCGCGGTCGACCACCGCATCGACGACCTCGGCGAGCTGGCCAAGGCCAGCCCCGACCAGGCGATCTACCTGGAAGTGTTCGCCCGCACCTTCTGGATGGGCCTGGTGATCACCGCGATCTGCCTGCTGCTCGCCTACCCGCTGGCCTACCTGCTGGCCAACCTGCCGGCGCGCAAGAGCAACCTGCTGATGATCTGCGTGCTGCTGCCGTTCTGGACCTCGATCCTGGTGCGCGTGGCGGCGTGGATCGTCCTGCTGCAGTCGGGCGGGCTGATCAACGGCGCGCTGCTCAAGCTCGGCCTGATCGACCAGCCGCTGGAGCTGGTGTTCAACCGCGTCGGCGTGTACATCGCCATGGTGCACATCCTCCTGCCGTTCATGATCCTGCCGATCTACAGCGTGATGAAGGGCATCTCGCCGACCTACCTGCGCGCCGCGGTGTCGCTCGGCTGCCACCCGTTCGCCAGCTTCTGGCGGGTGTACTTCCCGCAGACCCTCGCCGGGGTCGGCGCCGGCAGCCTCTTGGTGTTCATCATCGCCATCGGCTACTACATCACCCCCGCGCTGCTCGGCAGCCCCAACGACCAGATGGTCAGCTACTTCGTCGCCTTCTACACCAACACCACCATCAACTGGGGCATGGCCACCGCCCTCGGCGGACTGCTGCTGGCCGCCACCCTGGTGCTCTACGCCGTGTATAGCCGGCTGGTCGGCGCCGGCCGCCTGCGCCTGGCCTGAGGAGAAGCGAGATGTCGATGTCGAGTCCCTACCTGTCGCCGATCGAACGCCTGTGGTTCTGGGCCCACCGCGGCCTGAGCGCCCTGGTGCTGCTGTTCCTGATCCTGCCGATCCTGGTGATAGTGCCGCTGTCGTTCAACGACGGCACCTTCCTGGTCTACCCGCTGCAGGGCGTCTCGCTGCGCTGGTACAGCGACTTCTTCCACTCCGCCGGCTGGATGCGCGCGCTGCGCAACAGCCTGCTGATCGCCCCGGCCGCCACCCTGCTGGCCATGGCCTTCGGCACCCTGGCCGCGCTCGGCCTGACCCGCGGCGAGTTCCGCGGCAAGGCGCTGGTGATGGGCCTGCTGATCTCGCCGATGGTGGTGCCGGTGGTGATCGTCGGGGTGGCCAGCTACCTGTTCTTCGCCCCGCTGGGCCTGGGCAACAGCCTGATCAGCCTGATCCTGGTCCACGCCGTGCTCGGCGTGCCCTTCGTGATCATCACCGTGTCGGCCACCCTGCAGGGCTTCAACCACAACCTGGTGCGCGCCGCCAACAGCCTGGGCGCCTCGCCGCTCACCGCGTTCCGCCGGGTGACCCTGCCGCTGATCGCCCCCGGCGTGGTGTCCGGCGCGCTGTTCGCCTTCGCCACCTCGTTCGACGAGGTGGTGGTCACCCTGTTCCTCGCCGGCCCCGAGCAGGCCACCCTGCCGCGGCAGATGTTCAGCGGCATCCGCGAGAACCTCAGCCCGACCATCGCCGCCGCCGCCACCCTGCTGATCGCCTTCTCGGTGGTGCTGCTGCTGACCCTCGAATGGCTGCGCGGCCGCAGCGAACGCCTGCGCACCCAGCAACCCGCCTGACAGGAAGAGACCGATGACCCTGCAACTCAACGATGCCGCCCTGCTGCGCCAGCAGGCCTACCTGGACGGCCAGTGGTGCGAAGCCGACGACGGCGCACGTACCGACATCCTCGACCCGGCCACTGGCGAAAAACTGGGCAGCGTGCCCAACCTCGGCCGCGCGGAAACGCGCCGCGCCATCGAGGCCGCCCGGCGCGCCCAGCCGGCCTGGCGCGCGCTCACCGCCAGGGAGCGCGCCGCCCGCCTGCGCCGCTGGTACGAGCTGATGCTCGAACACCAGGACGACCTGGCGCGAATCATGACCGCCGAGCAGGGCAAGCCGCTGGCCGAGGCGCGCGGCGAGATCGCCTACGCCGCCTCGTTCCTCGAGTGGTTCGCCGAGGAGGCCAAGCGCGCCTACGGCGACCTGATCCCGGCGCACGCCGCCGACAAGCGCATCCTGGTGCAGAAGGAGCCGGTCGGCGTCACCGCGGCGATCACCCCGTGGAACTTCCCGGCGGCGATGATCACCCGCAAGGCCGGCCCGGCGCTCGCCGCCGGCTGCGCCATGGTGCTCAAGCCGGCGCCGCAGACGCCGTTCTCCGCCCTCGCGCTGGCCGAGCTGGCGCAGCGTGCCGGCATCCCCGCCGGGCTGTTCAGCGTGCTGCCGGCCGACGTGGCCAACTCCCGCGAGGTGGGCGCCGCCGCGCTTCGCCGGCACCCTCGAGGATCTCGAGCAGGTGCGCAACAACACCGCCCGCTCCGGGCAGATCGGCCGCCTGGTGGCCAACGACCTG
>DASQBU010000301.1:0-16653 GCA_035635035.1 Pseudomonas sp. | reverse complement strand
ACCTGTACCCGGCGCACGCCGCGTTCGGCGGCTACAAGAAGTCCGGCGTGGGCCGCGAGACCCACAAGATGATGCTCGACCACTACCAGCAGACCAAGAACCTGCTGGTCAGCTACGACATCAAGCCGCTGGGCTTCTTCTAAGCCTCACCCGCCCGGCGACGCTACGCGCGAGCGCTCGCCGGGTTGCCCACCTCATGCCCCGCTGCGGCTGTGCGGCGGGCACTCCTGCCGCAGGCGCTCAAGCAGCGCGTCCTTGTCCTCCCACAGACGGTTGACCCACTGCTGGAACTGCAGGCGGTAGGCGTCGTCCTGGTCGTAGCTGCGGCCGAAAAATTCCGCCGGGATCGGCCGCTGTGCGATGCACACTGTCACCCGCTGCAGCCGGCCACAGAGCAGGTCGCGAAAGCGTGGACGGCCGTCGGGGTAGTGGATGGTCACGTCGACCAGCCCCTGCAACTGCTCGCCCATGGCGCCGATGGCCAGGGCGATGCCGCCGGCGCGCGGCTTGAGCAGGTGGCGGTAGGGCGACTGCTGGCTCGCCTGCTTGGCCTCGGTGAAACGGGTGCCTTCGAGGAAGTTGAACAGCGCCACCGGCACCCCGCGCAGGCGGGCGCAGGCCTTGCGCGCGGTCTGCAGGTCGCGGCCGCGGCGCTCCGGGTGGCGCTCCAGGTAGGCGCGGGAATGGCGCTGCATGAACGGGAAGTCCAGCGCCCAGCAGCACAGGCCGAATACCGGGATCCAGATCAGCTGGCGCTTGAGGAAGAAGCGCAGCAGCGGCAGGCGGCGGTTGAGGTGGTACTGCAGGACGAAGATGTCCACCCAGCTCTGGTGGTTGCTGGTGACCAGGCAGGAGCCGCGCAGCTGCAGGCGCTCGAGGCCCTCGACCTGCCAGCGGGTGTCGCCCACCGCGTCCATCCACGCCCGGTTGCCGTCGGCCCAGAACTCGGCGACGCGCCCCATCAGGCGGCGGCTCAGGGTCCGGCTGGCGGCAAAGGGCAGCAGCTTGAGCAGCGCCAGGGCGAACAGCGGCCAGCACCACAGCAGGGTGTTGAGCGCCAGCAGCAGGCTGGTGATGGCGCCGCGCAACGGGGCGGGCAGGGAGCGGAGCATCGGTGGGGTCCTGGACGAAGGGGAGCGGCGGTCGGGCGATGATAGCGCAGCCTCCGGGACCCCGCCCCGGACGACATTGGCCGGCCGCTTGCGCCCGGCCGGCTCCATCCGTCCCGCGCCGGGTCGCTTTCGCCCCGGCGGCAACGTAAAATCAGCCTTCATACTCCATACGCAAAGGTTTCACCCCATGCAGATCGCGGCCAACAAGGCGGTATCCATCGACTACACCCTGACCAACGAGAACGGTGAGGTCATCGACAGCTCCGCCGGCGGCGCGCCGCTGGCCTACCTGCATGGTGCCCGCAACATCATCGCCGGTCTGGAGAAGGCACTGGAAGGCAAGCAGGCCGGCGACGAGATCGACGTCACCGTCGAGCCGGAAGAAGCCTACGGCGAGTACAGCGCCGAGCTGGTGGCCGTGCTGAACCGCGCCATGTTCGAAGGCGTCGACCAGCTGGAAGTCGGCATGCAGTTCCACGCCTCCGCTCCGGACGGCGGCATGCAGATCGTCACCATCCGCGACATCGACGGCGACGACGTCACCGTCGACGGCAACCACCCGCTGGCCGGCCAGCGCCTGAACTTCAAGGTCAAGGTGGTCGAGGTGCGCGACGCCAACGCCGAGGAACTCGCCCACGGCCACGTGCACGGCGCGGGCGGCCATCACCACTGATAAGGTGGGCAGTGGCGGATTCGATCTGCTGCTAAGCTGAGCCACAGGAAAGGCGCTATTGCGATCCGTGATAGCGCCTTTTTTTTGGACCCTTTTCCGCAATTGCAGGGAGCCCTGTGATGAGCGTCTTCCACGACCTGATTCTGCAAGCCCTGGACGGCGGGGAGCTGCCGCTGGCCTCGTTCAAGGACAAGGTGGTCCTGGTGGTCAATGTCGCCTCGAAATGCGGGCTGACGCCGCAGTACCAGGGGCTGGAGCATCTCCATCAGCAATACCGCGAGCGCGGCTTCAGCGTGCTGGGCCTGCCGTGCAACCAGTTCGCCGGCCAGGAGCCGGGCAGCGCGCAGGAGATCCGTGCGTTCTGCGACCTCAACTACGGGGTGAGCTTCCCGCTGGGCGACAAGCTCGAGGTCAACGGCCCGGGCCGCCACCCGCTGTACCGCCTGCTGGCCGGCGAGGGCGCGGAGTTCCCCGGCGACATTACCTGGAACTTCGAGAAGTTCCTCGTCGGCCCCGACGGCCGCGTGCTGGCGCGCTTCTCGCCGCGGGTCGCGCCGGAGGACCCGCAGCTGGTCCAGGCCATCGAGAAGGCGCTGGCCGCGCTGGCCTGAGGCGCGCCCGGCGGGTCGCGCCGGTGGCCGTCAGGCGGCCTGGGCGACGGTCGCCGCCGGCGCTGCCTCGGCCTGCGGGGCGTGGCGGTGGGCGCCGTGGTCGACCACCGCCGGCGCGCCGTGCCAGGCGCTGTGCGCCGGCAGGTGCTCGCCCTTCATGACGATGGTCAGCGGGCCGATGCGGGCGAAGTCGCCGATCCGGGTGTCGTAGAGCACGGTGGCGGTGCAGCCGACCGACACGCCGCGGCCCAGTTCGACGCGGCCGACCTTCATCACCCGGTCCTCGTAGAGGTGGGTCTGCAGCGCGGCGGTGGAGTTGACCACCGAGAAGTCGCCGACCGTCACGCAGTCGAACTCGGTGATGTCGGTGCTATCCATGTAGATGCCACGGCCCATCTTGGCGCCGTACAGGCGCATCGCCCAGGGCAGGAACGGCGTGCCGCGCAGGTGGTCGAGCAGCACCTTGCCGGCCATGCCCCAGTACATCACCGCCACCGCCTCGGTGCGCAGCGCCCACCACGACCACATGGGTTTCACGATCGGCCGGTAGACGCCCATCATCAGCCACTTGACCAGCACCGAGGAGAGCATCAGCGCCACCGAGATGGCCACCGAGGCGCCGAGGAACTGCGGCAGCACCGCGGCGTAGTTGTGCTCCAGCACCGCCGGAGCGAGGAGCTCCACCGCCAGGGTGCCGAAGGTGATGAACAGCATGGTCGGCAGCGAGATCGAGAAGGCCTCGAAGATCGCCCGGCCGACCTTGTGGCGCAGCGCCGGCTCGTAGGTCCAGTTGGCGGTCACGTTGTCGAACTGCTGGCGCACCGGCAGCTTGAGCGGCGGGCTGCCGAACCAGGTGCCGCCGCCAATCATCTCGGCGTTGGTCGGCGGCTTGGACTTGATGCCGATCAGCGAGCCGTCGGGGATGTCGCTGCCCGGCGGCACCACTGCCTCGTTGCCGACGAACACCCGGTCGCCGGTGCGCACCGGCTCCAGCAGCATCCAGCCGCGCCGCACGGTCTCGTCGCCGAGCACCACCTCGTCGGCGATGAAGCACTTCTCGCCGATGTCGATCAGGTCGTAGCGGCCGGACAGGTTGGTGGAGATCTCCGAGCCCTTGCCGATGCGCGCGCCCATCAGGCGGTACCAGGCGCGCATGTACACGGTGGCGTACAGCGAGGAAAGCGTTTCCAGGGTCAGCTCGGTGCACAGCGCCACCACCCACTTGCGCCAGTAGAAGCTGCCGTGCACCGAGTAGGTGCCGGGCTTGACCGAGGGCAGGATGATCCAGCGCAGCGCGGCGATCAGGCCGATGGTGACCACGATCATCGCCATGGCGGTGGGCCAGGCCAGCAGCGGCAGCACCTTGAGGTAGCCGACGCCGAAGGTGGCCTCGATGGCGTCGGCCAGGCGGTCGAACAGGGCGAAGGCCGGGAAGATCGGCAGCAGGGTCACCGGCGGCAGGGCCAGCAGGGCCAGCACGTAGAGCGCGCCGAGCACCGTGCGGCGCAGCGGCGAGGCCTGTGCCGGCTGCGGCTGTTCGTTCGGGTCGATGGTGCCGACCTTGCGCGCCGGCGAGCCGTCCCAGGCTTCCCAGGCGCCCACCGTGCTGCCTGGCGGCAGGGCGGTGAGGTCGCCCAGCTCGGCGCCTTCGCCGATGCGGCTGTCGTGGCCGATCACGCAGGAGTTGCCGACCATCGCGTAGTCGCCGATGGTCACCGTGCCGATCAGCAGCTCGTTGCCGACCACTTCAGCGTTGGCGATGTGCGAGCGCGAGCCGAGGGTGACGCCCTCGCCGACGGTGAGCAGGTCCAGCGCGCCGACCTCGACTTCGCCGATCAGCGCGTCGCGGCCGACCTTGGCGCCGAGCAGGCGCAGGATGCCGCGGATCACCGGGGTGTCCTGGAACCACTTGAGGTGCAGCAGCGAGAGCAGGCGCTGCGCCAGCCACCAGCGGAAGTAGTAGCTGCCCCACAGCGGGTAGCGGCCGGGCTTGGCGCGGCCGAGTACCAGCCACTTGCCAGCGATGGCCACCACCACGGTGCCGACGTTGATCGCGCAGTAGGTGCCGAGCAGGTAGACCAGCTCGGTCCACAGGCTGGCGTCCTCGCCGGACAGCAGCATGTAGCTGATGAACACGCCCAGCCAGGGCGCGGTGGCCAGGCCGAGAATCAGCGGCAGCACCGCGGCCTGGGCCAGGCCGCAGAGCAGGCGGCGCAGCAGCGGCGGCGGGGTGAAGCCGAGGCCGCCGGGGGCGGCCTGCGGCTGCTGGCGGCTGTCCAGCAGCGCGCCGATGGCGCGCAGGCTGCGCGCCTCGTAGAGGTCGTGCAGGGTCAGGCCGGCCAGCGCCGGGGTCTGGCGCACCGCGGAGACGAACTGCGCGGCGAGCAGCGAGTGGCCGCCGAGGTCGAGGAAGAAGTCGGCGTCGAGGGCGATGGCCTGGCCGGGGAATACCTGGCGCGCGGCGGCCAGCAGCACCGCCTCGGTCGGCGTGTCCGGCTCGTCGCCGGTTTCGGCGAGCGGCGCCGCGCTGAGCGGGCGGGCCATCAGCGCCTTGCGGTCGACCTTGCCGGAGATCAGCCGCGGCAGGGCGTCGAGCGGCTCGAAGCAGGACGGCACCATGTAGCCGGGCATCTCGGCCTGCAGGCGGCTGCGCCAGACGGGCAGGTCGAGCGCGGCGCCCGGCTGCAGGGTGACGAAGGCGACCAGCCGGTCGATGCCGTCGTCGCGACGCAGCACCACCGCGGCCTGGGCGATGCCCGGGCAGTCGGCCAGGCGCGACTCGATCTCGCCCAGCTCGACGCGGAAGCCACGGATCTTCACCTGGTCGTCGATGCGCCCGTGGAATTCCAGGTTGCCGTCGGCGTCGAGCACCACGGCGTCGCCGGAGCGGTACAGCAGCGGGTCGCTGCCGTCGCTGGCGAACGGGTTGGCGATGAACTTCTGCGCGGTGAGGTCGGGGCGGCCGAGGTAGCCGGCGGCGACGCCGGGGCCGCCGATCAGCAGCTCGCCTTCCTGGCCGGGGGCCACCGGGGCGAGGTTGTCGTCGACCACGTAGCAGGTGTAGTTGGGGATCGGCCCGCCGATGGTCACGCTGCGCCCCGGCAGCACTTCGGCGACGGTGGCGACCACGGTGGTCTCGGTGGGGCCGTAGGAGTTGAACAGCCGGCGGCCCGGGCGCGCCCAGCGCTCGACCACCGCCGGCGGGCAGGCCTCGCCGCCGAGGATGATCACCCGCAGGCTGGGCACGTCCTCGTGCAGCAGGTTGAGCAGGGTCGGCACGGTGTCCAGCACGGTGATGCCGGCGGCGTTGAGCACGCGGCCGAGGTTCTCGGTGTCCTGCAGCGTCTCGCGGCGGGCGACCCACAGGGTGGCGCCGACCATGTAGGGGACGAAGATCTCCTCCAGCGACAGGTCGAAGGCCACCGAGGCGCCCTGGAAGGCCACGTCGCTGGCGTCGAGGGCGTAGATCTCGTTGGCCGCGCGCAGGTAGTGGCTGATGTTGCGGTGCTCGATCAGCACCGCCTTGGGCTTGCCGGTGGAGCCGGAGGTGTAGATGGCGTAGGCGGCGTCCTGCGGCCCGGCGCCTTCGGCGCGCAGGTCGGGGCGGCTCTCGTCGGCGCACTCGGCGAGCAGCGCGGCGACTTCCAGGGCCGGCGCCGGCACGTCCTCGGCGCGGGTCAGGGTGCTGTCGTCGACCAGGATGGCGCGCGCGGCGCAGTCGTCCAGGCAGGCGGCGACCCGCTCGCTGGGCGCGTCGAAGTCGAACGGGATGTAGGCGGCGCCGGCCTTGAGGATGCCGAGCAGGGCGATGTGCAGCTCCAGCGAGCGTGACAGCCACAGGCCGACGAAGGCGCCGCGGCCGATGCCGCGCGCGCGCAGGGCGTTGGCCACGCGGTTGGCGCGGCGCTCGAGTTCGGCGTAGCTGAGGCGCTGCTCGCCGCACACCAGGGCGGTGGCGTCGGGGCTCCGGTCGGCGGTGGCGGCGAAGATCTCGCCGAGCAACTCGTCGCGCAGCAGGTCGGGGTGGGGCCGATCGAGACGAAAGCGCGGCGCGGCCGGCCGCTCGGCATGCGACAAGGGGGTGTGGGACATGGAGTTGCTCCATCAGCAATGCGGTTTGGCCACAGTCCAAACGCTTCGCTACCTGCTGCGGATAATCGGAAGGTTGCTCAGCCCTTCGAGGGGGCTTTTGTGGCGCGCACCCTAGCATTTTGAGGGGTATTTCGACCAGCGTCCGCCCGTCGAAAAAAGTGCATATATGCCAAAAAATGGGGCAGCCATGCCCATATATGGGGTTTTCAAGATTTGACCGCCGGTCGCGACGGTGGTTCGCGCGGGGCGACCGGCGGGGCGCTTCAGGCGGGCGCGCGCAGCGGGCCGTCCTCGCGTACCCAGAACACCGTCGCCCCGGCCACCGCCGCCGGCATCAGGAGGATGTTGAGGCCGGGGATCAGCAGCGCGGCATAGGTGGCGGCGCCGAAGCCCAGGCACTGCCAGCGCTTGGCGCGCAGCCAGGCGAGCATCTCCGGCCAGCCCATCTGGTGGTTGTCGGCGGGGTAGTCGATGTACTGCACCGCCATCATCCACACGCCGAACAGCAGCCACAGCGGCGCGGCGATCACGTTCACCCCGGGAATCAGCGACAGCGCCAGCAGGGCCAGGGTGCGCGGCAGGAAGTAGCCGAGCTTGCGCAGCTCGCGCAGCAGGGTGCGCGGCACCATGGCCAGCAGCTCGCCGCCGCTGAACGGCGGCGCGACGTCGCGGCCGCGCAGCACGGTCTCGACCTTCTCGGCGAGGAAGCCGTTGAACGGGGCGGCGATCAGGTTGGCCACCAGGCTGAAGCCGAAGAACAGGATCAGCAGCAGCAGGGCGACGAACAGCGGCCACAGCAGGTAGTCGAGAAAGCCCAGCCAGGCCGGCAGGTCGGGCATCAGCAGGTCGAGCCAGTGCTCGAACTGCTGGACGGCCAGCACGATCAGGCCGGCGAACAGCAGCAGGTTGATGGTCAGCGGCAGGAGGACGAACAGGCGCAGGCCGGGTTGCAGGATCAGGCGCAGGCCGGCGCCGAGGTAGCCTGGGCCGGAGAGGGCGGGGATGGGCATGCAGGTCTCCATCGGGAAGGTGCCGCTCACCTTAGCACGCGGCTTCGCGGTCCCGTAACGCACAAGCCCCGCTCCAGGCGGGGCTTGGCGGGGCAGCGGGCGGACTCAGCCCTTGCGCTGGAGCGGCAGCGCGGCGAAGCGCACGCCGGCCAGGCCGTTGGCCTGCAGGGCGCGGATGTTACCGTGGTCGCTGCCTTCCGGGGTGGCCAGCACGCTGCGGTAGTGCTCGCCGAAGGCCAGCAGGGTCTCCTCGTCGCTCAGGCCCTCGAGCAGGGCGAGGCCGAGCAGCTTGCAGGAGCCCTCGTTCTGCCCGGCGGCGTTCTCCACGCTGCCGTTGGCGAAGGCCTGCGGCTGGTAGTCGTAGTGGGCGGCGATGAACGCCAGGGTGTCGGCGAAGACGTGGTTGCCGCTGCGCAGGGCGGCGCGGAAGTCGGTCAGTGCGGTCATTTCTTGCTCGCTTGGTCGAAGGCGGCCAACTGTTCGGGCGTGGCCTCTTTTTGGAACTGGGCTTTCCACTCGGCGTAGGGCATGCCGTAGATGGTGTCGCGGGCGTCCTCGGCGGACAGCTCGATGCCGCGCTCGTCGGCGGCGGCCTTGTACCACTTGCCCAGGCAGTTGCGGCAGAAGCCGGCGAGGTTCATCAGCTCGATGTTCTGCACGTCGCTGCGCTCGTTCAGGTGCTGGAGCAGGCGGCGGAAGGCGGCGGCTTCGAGTTCGAGGCGTTGTTGTTCGGTCATGGCGGACTCTGGCAGGGCCGGTTGGGCGTCGCGGCTGCGGCGCGGACGCGGCGATCATAAAAGCCGCGGCCGCGCCGGACAATGCCGGGGCGGCCGCTGGGGTAGCAGGCGGGAGGCGCTTCAGCGATGGCCGGCGAGGGTGATCGACACCGATTCGGCGAAGCGCAGGGCATGCAGCTTGTCGACCTCGACCTCGGCGTAGCGCACCGCCGGGTTGGCCATGACCAGGTCGAGGATTTCCTGGGTCAGCCGCTCGAGCAGGGCGAAGCGGTTTTCCTCGACATGGCGAATCACCGCCTTGGTGATGGTGCGGTAGTTGAGCGCCTGGTCGATGTCGTTGCCCTGCACCGCGTCCTGCGCCGGGTAGAGGATGGTCAGGTTGATCAGCACATCCTGCTTGTTGAGGATCTCCTCCTCCTTGATGCCGATGTAGGTGCGCAGGCGCAGATCCTTGACGCGGATGCGCGCCATGCCGGGCTCCAGTCGTGGCATTTACCGGCTCCGTCCGATCAGTTGGAGGAACTCCTGGCGGGTGTTGGTCGACTGGCGGAAGGCGCCGAGCATCACCGAGGAGGACATCACCGAATTCTGCTTCTCCACCCCGCGCATCATCATGCACATGTGCTGGGCCTCGATCACCACGGCCACGCCGGCGGCGTTGGTCACCTGCTGGACCGCTTCGGCGATCTGCCGGGTGAGGTTCTCCTGGATCTGCAGGCGGCGGGCGAACATGTCGACGATGCGCGCCACCTTGGACAGGCCGAGCACCTTGCCGGTGGGGATGTAGGCGACGTGGGCCTTGCCGATGAACGGCAGCAGGTGGTGCTCGCACAGCGAGTACAGCTCGATGTCGCGGACGATCACCATCTCGTCGTTGTCGGAGGCGAACAGCGCGCCGTTGACGATCTCGTCGAGGCTCTGTTCATAGCCGCGGCACAGGTACTGCATGGCCTTGGCGGCGCGCTTGGGGGTGTCCAGCAGGCCTTCGCGCTCGGGGTCCTCGCCGATACCTTGGAGAATTTCGCGGTAATGCTGGGTGATCTGCGACAGTTTATCGCTCATTGTGGGGTCCTCGTGGCGGCGCGGGGGCTCACTTCAGGTGGCGGCCGCCGTTGACGCACAGGCTGGTGCCGGTGACGTAGGGGTTATCCAGAAGATAGCGCAGGCTCTGGTAGATGACTTCCGGCCCGGGCTCGATGCCGAGGGCCGATTTGGCCAGGGTCTTTTCGCGGTAGGCGGCGTCGTCGTGGGCGTGGAACATCACCAGCGCCGGGGCGATGGCGTTGACCTTGATTCGCGGGGCGAACTGCGCGGCGAACGACAGGGTCAGGTTTTCCAGGCCGGCCTTGCTGGCGCAATAGGCTACACGATTGGCGCTGCCGCGGCGGGCCACGTCATCGGTGATGTGCACGATGTCGGCCAGCTCGCTGCGTTCGAGCAGCGCGCGGCAGCGCAGGTTGATCAGGTAGGGCGCCAGCATGTGCACGCTGACCATCCGGGCGAAGGCCTCGGCCTCCTGGCCGGGCTCCTCGCGCAGCCAGTCCGAGGCGTTGTGCACGATGGCGCGCAGGCGGTCGGTGTGCTGGTACAGCCGGTCGATGAAGGCGAGGATGCCGGCCTCGTCGGCGAAGTCGGCCGCCAGGGTCACCGCGCCCAGCTGGCGCAGCTCGTCGAGCGCCGGTCGTTCGCGGCGGTAGCTGACGATCACCGGCTGGCCGGCTTCGAGCAGGCGCCGCGCGCAGTGCAACCCGACCCGCTGGCTGGCGCCGGTGATCAGGATGGGGGCGGGGGACTGGCTCATGCATGCCTCGCGGGAAAGGGTGGTTCAGCGGCACAGCCGCCGGGTACCTGACAAGTGCGGGACGGAGTACCGGCTGAACCGGGGGCCAAGTTATACCAGGCGTTGCCCGATGTACAACCCTGCGGTCGCTGCGGGTATTCCCCGAGGGGTTGCCGTCTGCGCGCGGGAGCGGCCCTCTGCGGCGCCGCCGCGGCTGGCGCGGGCGCTCGGCTGCGCGGTTTTTCCTTTACCGGATAAGTGTTTCTGTAATCTTTTTGTACAGGTTTTTGCGGCGACGGGCGGGCTGGCACGGAGCTGGGGCGCGGAGGGCGCACGGGGCGAGCATGTACACAATCTGTACAAGCTGAGTTAAGCGACTGAATGGCCTGGAGTACACTGGGCCATCTTCTTTCCTGCACGGTTGCCCTTCGCCATGCCCGCACTCCCTGAAGCCCCTGCCAGCCTCCCTGCCGTGCCGCGGCAGGAGGAGCTGTATCCGATCCGCGAGGTCTCGCGCCTGACCGGGGTCAACCCGGTGACCCTGCGGGCCTGGGAGCGCCGCTACGGGCTGATCCAGCCGACGCGCACCGACAGCGGCCATCGCCTGTACTCGCAGGTCGACATCGAGGCGGTGCGCAGCATCCTCGCCTGGACCGAGCGCGGCGTGGCGGTCAGCAAGGTGGGGCGGCTGCTGGCCCGTAGCCAGGCGCCCCGCCAGCCCGGCCTGGCGGACGACGTGAGTCCGGCTTGCGGCGAGTGGGGCGAGTGGCAGGCGCAGCTGCGCCGCGCCGTGACCGCCTTCGACGAGCGCGGGCTGGAGCGGGTCTATGGTCAGGTGTTCGCCAGCTACCCGCTGGCGGTGGTCTTCCAGGAGGTGCTGCTGCCGGTATGGCAGGAGTTGCTGCTGCGCCAGGACGGCTTCGGACAGCGCAGCGAGTGGCTGTTCCTCGACACCTTCCTGCGCGGCCGGGCGCTGCTGCGCCTGCAGTTGAGCCGCAGTGCGGGCGAGGAATGCGTGCTGCTGGCGGCGCTGCCCGGACACTGCCATGAGCTGGAGCTGCTGGTGACCGGCCTGCTGCTGGCCGGCAACGAGCGGGGCGTGGTCCTGCTCGGCTGCGGCCAGCCGTTCGACGAGCTGCCGCTGGTGTGCGACAAGCTGCGGCCGCAGGCGCTGGTGCTGTTCTCCAACCGCCCGCCGGCGGCCGACCTGCCACGCCAGCTCGCTCGCCTGGCGCTGGCGCTGGATTGCCCGCTGGCGCTGGCCGGCGAGGTGGCCGAATTGGCCGAGGAGGCGCTGCAGGGCACCCCGGTGGCCTGCCTGGGCAGCGAGGGGCGCCTGATGCCGCGGCGTCTGCAGCAGTTCCTCGCCGGCCATCTGGACACCTGAGGCCGCGGCGCGCGGCGCGATCAGGCCTGGCCGGCGCGCAGGGCGGCCAGTTCCGCCCGGGCGGCAGCCAGTTCGGCTTCCAGCTCGGCCACCCGCTGCTGGGCCTCGACCTGCGCGGTGACGTCCTTCTGGATGCCGATGTAGTAGGTCAGCTGGTCGGCCTCGTTGAACACCGGGGTGATCGACAGCTCGTTCCAGAACGGCGAGCCATCCTTGCGGTAGTTGCGGATCACCTGGCGACACGGCTGCCGCTCGCGCACCGCCTGGCGGATGGCTTCCAGCCCCGGCTGCGCGCGGTCGTCGGCCTGCAGGAAGCGGCAGTCGCGGTACAGGGTGTCCTCGCGGGTGTAGCCGGTCAGGCGCTCGAAGGCCGGGTTGGCGTAGATGAGGATGTTGTCGTCGCCCTCCTGTTCGGCCACCACGATGCCGTCGTTGGAGGCGTCGACTACCAGTTGCAACAGTTTGGCGTTGATCATCGGGGCTGTCCTGGAGGGGGTGACGGCATTCTAATCCATCGCCGAAGGCTTGCCATGCGACAACTGTTGCCGTCGTCTGCGGCGCATAATGGCGCCTTTTCCGCACTGCCCTGGGAGTCGTCATGCTCGAAGTCGTCATTCTTTCCGGTTCAGCCTTCGGTACTGCCGAGGAGGTGGCCCGCCATGCCGAGCAGCGGCTGCGCGACGCCGGCCTCGACGCCCACTACCTGCCGGACATCAGCCTCGACGAGCTGCTGGCGGTCGACCCGCAGGCGCTGCTGGTGGTGACCTCGACCACCGGCATGGGCGAGGTGCCGGACGACCTGCAGGCGCTGCTCGACGAAATCGACGCCAGCAAGCCCGACTGGCGTGGCCGGCCGCTGGCGGTGATCGGCCTGGGCGACACCAGCTATGGCGAGAGCTACTGCGCCGCGGCCCTGCAGGCGCACATGCAATTGCTGGCGCTGGGCATGCGCGATCTGCAGTCGCAGCTGCAACTGGATGCCAGCGAGACGGTGACCCCGAGCGAGGACGCCGAGCCGTGGCTGGAGCGCCTGGCCAGGCAGCTGCTGGCCCAGCGCTGAGGCGATCTCCCGACGGGACGGGCAGGCTGGCCAGCACGACCTATACTCAGGGAACAAGAAGCGTCGCGCGGGCCGTCGCGGCTCGCGCAGGGATTGCGTGCGGATGGGCATGCCGGGCGGGTCGGGACTGACCGGGTCGGGCGCGGCCCGGGGATTGCCCTGTCGACGACGCCTAGCCCATCGACCAGTCAGGAGTCCGTCTCATGTTCGCCACCATGGAAGTCGCGCGCGTTGAGGAGTTGCATCTGGCCAGCGACCCGCAAAGCGGTCTGCAGGCCATCGTCGCCATCCACAACACCCATCTCGGCCCGGCCCTCGGCGGCTGCCGCTACCTGCACTACGCCGACGAGGAGAGCGCCACCCGCGATGCCGTGCGCCTGGCCCGCGGCATGAGCTACAAGGCGGCGCTGGCCGGCCTGGCCTTCGGCGGCGGCAAGGCGGTGATCATCCGCCCGCCGCGGCTGAACAGCCGCGAGGCGCTGTTCGAGGCGTTCGGTCGCTTCGTCGACAAGCTCGGCGGACGCTACATCACCGCGGTGGACAGCGGCACCTCGGGCGCCGACATGGACTGCATCGCCCGGCATACCGGCCACGTCACCAGCACCACGGCGAGCGGCGATCCGTCGCCGCACACCGCCCTCGGCGTGCTCGCCGGCATCCGCGCCACCGCCAAGGCGCGCCTGGGCAGCGACAATCTCGAGGGCCTGTGCATCGCCGTGCAGGGCCTCGGCCATGTCGGCTTCGCCCTGGCCGGGCACCTGGCCGCGGCCGGCGCCCGGCTGATCGTCAGCGATATCGACGAGGGCCGCCTGGAGCTGGCGGTCGAGCACTTCGGCGCCCAGCCGGTGGTGGCCGATGCGCTGCTCACCATGCCCTGCGACATCCTCGCCCCCTGCGGCCTGGGCGGGGTGATCAACCCGCAGACCATCGGCAAGCTGCGTTGCGCGGCGGTGGCCGGCGCCGCCAACAACCAGCTGGACAGCCCGGAAATGGGTGACGAGCTGGCGGCGCGCGGCATCCTCTATGCGCCGGACTACGTGATCAACTCCGGCGGGCTGATCTTCGTCGCCCTGCAGCACCAGGGGCGCAGTCACGAGGAAATCACCGCCCACCTGTCGCACATCGACAGCCGGCTGAGCGAGATCTACGCCGAGGCCCTGCTCGAGCGGCGTTCGCCGGCGCGGGTCGCCGACAGCCTGGCCGAGCGGCTGATCTACGGTTCCTGACGTGCCGCACCACGCCTGCCGCCCCGGGCGGCAGGCTTTGCCGCACCGGCCCGCTGCCAGGGAGGATGCCATGCCCCATTCCCGTCTCGACCTGCCCCATACCCGCTACCTCGACGCCGAGGGCCGCCCGCTGGGGCCGCTGCCCGACTGGACCGCCGACGACGCGCGGCTGGTCGGCCTGTACCGCGCCCTGCTGCGCACCCGGCTGTTCGACCAGAAGATGGTCGCCCTGCAGCGCACCGGGCGCATCGGCACCTACGCCTCCAGCCTCGGCCAGGAGGCCATCGGCACCGCCATCGGCAGTCTGCTGCAGGCCGACGACGTGTTCCTGCCCTACTACCGCGACAGCGCCGCCCAGCTGCTGCGCGGGGTGAGCATGCGCGAGATGCTGCTGTACTGGGGCGGCGACGAGCGCGGCAGCGACTACGCCGCGGCGCCGGCACGCGGCGACTTCCCGCTGTGCGTGCCGATCGCCACCCAGGCGCTGCACGCCTGCGGGGTGGCCAGCGCGTTCAAGATCCGCGGCGAGGCGCGGGTGGCGCTGACCACCTGCGGCGACGGCGCCACCAGCAAGGGCGATTTCCTCGAGGCGCTCAACGTCGCCGGTGCCTGGCAGTTGCCGGTGGTGTTCGTGGTCAACAACAACCAGTGGGCCATCTCGGTGCCGCGGCGCATCCAGTGCGGCGCGCCGACCCTGGCGCAGAAGGCGCTCGGCGCTGGCTTCGTCGGCGAGCAGGTGGACGGCAACGACGTGATCGCCGTGGTCGAGCGCCTGCGCGAGGCCATCGACCGCGCCCGCCACGGCAAGGGACCGACCCTGCTGGAGTGCGTCACCTACCGGCTGTGCGACCACACCACCGCCGACGACGCGACCCGCTACCGCAGCGCCGAGGAGGTCAACCAGGCCTGGCACGAGGAGCCGATCAAGCGCCTGCAGAACTTCCTGGTCGAGCGCGGCCTGTGGGACGAGGCCCGCGAGCAGGCGCTGGTCGCCGAGACCCAGGCCGAGTTGCAGCAGGCCATCGATGCCTACGAGGCAACCCCGGCGCAGGACCCGCAGGCGGTGTTCGAGCACCTCTACGCGCGCTGGCCGGCGCCACTGGCCGAGCAGCGCGAGCAGTTCGCCGAGCGCGTCGCCCGCCGCACGCAAGGAGCCGATCATGACTGACAAGAAGTACAGCCTGCTCGAGGCGGTCAACCTGGCCTTGCACCGGGCGATGGCCGATGACGACGCCGTGGTGGTGCTCGGCGAGGACATCGGCGTCAACGGCGGGGTGTTCCGCGCCACCCTCGGCCTGCGCGAGGCGTTCGGCTTCAAGCGGGTGCTCGACACGCCGCTGGCCGAGAACATGATCGCCGGGCTGGCCATCGGCATGGCCAGCCAGGGCCTCAGGCCGGTGATGGAGATCCAGTTCCTCGGCTTCATCTATGCGGCCATGGAACAGCTGGTGTCGCACGCCAGCCGCCTGCGCAACCGCACCCGCGGCCGGCTGAGCTGCCCGCTGGTGCTGCGCTCGCCGCTGGGCGCCGGGATCCGCGCGCCCGAGCACCACAGCGAGGCCACCGAGGCGCTGTTCGCCCACATCCCCGGCCTGCGCGTGGTGGTGCCCTCGTCGCCGGCGCGTGCCTATGGCCTGCTGCTCGCCGCCATCGACGATCCCGACCCGGTGCTGTTCCTCGAACCGACCCGCCTGTACCGGATGAACCCGCAGCCGCTGGTCGACGACGGCCGCCGCCTGCCGCTGGACAGCTGCTTCACCCTGCGCGAGGGCAGCGACCTGACCCTGGTGAGCTGGGGCGCCAGCGTGCACGAGACGTTACAGGCGGCCGCCGTGCTGGCCGAGCGCGGGGTCAGCGCCGAGGTGATCGACGTCGCTTGCCTCAAGCCGCTGGACCTCGACACCCTGGAGGCCTCGGTGCGCAAGACCGGGCGCTGCGTGATCGTCCACGAGGCGCCGAAGAGCGGCGGGCTGGGCGCGGAGATCGCCGCCAGCCTGTACGAGCGCGCGTTGCTCGACCTGCACGCGCCGATCCAGCGGGTCGCCGCGCCGGACATCCCGCCGCCGCTGTACCGCCTGGAGCCGTACTACCTGGCGGACGTCGGCGACATCCTCGCCGCCTGCGATGCGGTGCTGGAGTACGCCTGACCACCGCAGCGCGACATGGTGGAAAGGGCCGGCGGCCGTTTTCCACCCTACGGATGATGCTCTCCGGGTCGCGACCGACTGGGGAGAAATGGGGGGAGACAACGATGAAACACTTCAAGCTGCCCGACCTCGGCGAAGGCCTGCAGGAGGCGGAAATCGTCCAGTGGCACGTCAAGGCCGGCGACAGCGTCAAGGCCGACCAGCTGCTGGTCTCGGTGGAGACCGCCAAGGCCATCGTCGACATTCCCGCGCCCTACGACGGCGTGGTGCTGAAGACCTACGGCGCCGAGGGCGATCTGCTCCACGTCGGCGAGCCGCTGCTGGCCTACGAGGGCGAGGGCGAGGACGCCGGCACCGTGGTCGGCAAGCTGGAGGCCGGCGGGGAGGGGCAGGGCGACAGCTTCTTCGTCGGCGCCGCGCCCTCGACCCGCGAGCACCTGGCGCCGCGCGCTACCCCGGCGGTGCGCCAGCTGGCCCGCCAGCTCGGCGTGGAGCTGGGCGGGCTGAGCGGCTCCGGCGCCGACGGGCTGATCACCCGCGGCGATGTCGACGCGGCTGCCGAGAGCGCGCGCGCCAGCTTCGGTGGCGAGCGCCAGCGCGGCGTGCGGCGCAGCATGGCGCTGAACATGGCCCGCGCCCACGCCGAAGTGGTGCCGGTGATGCTGACCGAGGACGCCGATCTCAGCCGCTGGCCGACCGCGCGCGAGCCGCTGGTGCGCTTGGCCCAGGCCATCGCCGCGGCCTGCCGCGCCGAGCCGGGGCTCAACGCCTGGTTCGACGGCAAGGCGCTGGCCGTGCGCCGCCATGCGCAGCTCGAC
>DASQBU010000300.1:0-1634 GCA_035635035.1 Pseudomonas sp. | reverse complement strand
GGCCTTCCTCGGCAGCAGCCTGGCGATCGTCGGCACCATCTGCACCGCCGGCTTCGCGCTGTTCCCCTTCGTGCTGCCCTCGACCCTCGACCCGGCGTCGAGCCTGACCCTGTGGGACGCGGTGTCCAGCCGCAAGACCCTCGGCATCATGCTGGTGGTGGCGTGCATCTTCGTGCCGCTGATCCTCGCCTACACCCTGTGGTGCTACGGGCGCATGTGGGGCCGGCTGAGCGACAAGACCATCGAGGCCAACCCGCACGGCCTGTACTGACGGCAAGCCTCCCCGCGCCGCGGGGAGCGTCCCACCCATCGCCCCCGGCCACGCGCCGGGGGCGCGAGAGGAGAACGACTCATGTGGTACTTCACCTGGATTCTCGGCGTGCTGCTGGCCTGCAGCTTCGGCATCGTCAACGCCCTGTGGCTGGAGCACACCCAGCAGCTCGACGAAGGCGATGCGGGTGACCGCTGAAGCCCGTCCCTGGCTGCGGCGCGGCGCCAGCCGCGCCCTGTCCCTGCTGCTGGCCGCGCCGCTGGCGCTGCTGCTGCTGATCCACCCGGCGGCCATGCTCGACGGCCACGGCCGCTACAGCCACGGCCTGCTCAGCCTGGTGATGTGGGGCATCTGCACGGCCTTCATCCACGGCGTCGGCTTCGACCCCTACGGCCGGCTGTGGCGCACCCTGTTCCACCCGCTCGGCGGCTGGCTGCTGCTCGGCCTCGGCTACCTGATCCTCTGGCAGGCCGGCGGCTGAGCCGCGCCTGCCGCGCAGGACGAGAACCCCCATGGAAACTGCCCGCGAACCCACCCTCTACGACCGCCTCGGCGGCGACGCGCCGCTCGGCCGGCTGGTCGAGCGCTTCTACGACCTGATGTTCAGCGAGCCCGGCGTCGCCACCGTGCGCGACATGCACGATCCGGACACCCGGCTGATCCGCGCCAAGTTCTTCGACTTCCTCAGCGGCTGGCTGGGCGGCCCGTCGCGCTACATCGAGAAGTACGGCCACCCGCGCCTGCGCGCCCGGCATCTGCCGTTCACCATCGGCGCCGCCGAGCGCGACCAGTGGCTGCACTGCATGAACAAGGCGCTGGACGAGACGGTGAACGACCCGGCGCTGCGCGCGCAGCTGCAGAAGGCCTTCGCCGACACCGCCGACTTCCTGCGCAACCGGAGCGAAGCATGAGCCGCGACTGGAGCCTGGCAGTGCGCCTGCTGCACTGGGGCATCGCCCTGACCGCCAGCTTCCAGCAGCTCAGCAGCCTGTTCATGTCCGATCCCGGTAGCCAGTACCTGTTCCCCTGGCACCGCCTCGTCGGCGCCGTGGCGGCGCTGGTGCTGCTGCTGTTCTGGCTGTACAGCTACGCGGTCTACGACCTGCGCCTGCTGTTCCCCTGGGGCCGCGACGGCCGCCGCGCGGTGCTCGCCGAGGGCCGCGCCCTGCTGCGCGGGCGCCTGCCGGAGAGCGGCCGCGGCCGCGGGCTGTCCAGCCTGGTGCACGGCCTCGGCCTGCTGGCGATGAGCGGCTGCGCGGCCACCGGCCTGGTGATGTTCGCCATGATCCCGCCGGGCCACGTCGGCCCGCCGGCCGACGGCCTCGCCTTCACCCGCTACACCCTGCAGCACAAGTTCTTCGGC
>DASQBU010000299.1:0-19992 GCA_035635035.1 Pseudomonas sp. | reverse complement strand
GGACCTCTCGATCCTTTCAGACGAGTTCCTGGCCGAAGTGCGCGGCATGCCCCAGCGCAACCTCGCCGTCGAGCTGCTGAAGAAGCTGCTCCAGGGGGAGATCAGGGCGCGCGGGCGCCGGAACGTCGTCCAGGCCCGCTCCTTCGCCGAGCTGCTCGAGCAATCGCTGCGCAAGTACCAGAACCGCGCCGTCGAGACCGCCCAGGTGATCGAGGAGCTGATCGAGATGGCGAAGAAATTCGCCGCCGCCAGTCAGCGCGGCGAGGCGCTGGGCCTCAACGACGACGAGCTGGCCTTCTACGACGCCCTGGCCAACAACGAGGCCTCGGTGCGCGAGCTGGGTGACGAGGTGCTGGCGCAGATCGCCCACGAACTCACCGCCAGCCTGCGCGCCAACGTCACCGTCGACTGGAGCAGCCGCGAGAGCGTGCGCGCCAAGCTGCGCATCCTGGTGCGGCGCATCCTGCGCAAGTACAAGTACCCGCCCGATCAGCAGGAAGAGGCGGCGCAGCTGGTGCTCAGTCAGGCGGAGACGTTGTGCGAGGCGTGGTTGTAACGGAAAAGGCTCAGCCATCGGCTGGCGCGAAGATCCAGCCTTCCTTCATGGATGTCCCAGGTTCAGGCTGGAGAAGCTTGTCGGGCTGGAAGTGATATAGCCACGCGATCAAAGCACAGGTCAGCGCGTCGATCTGATCGCCATGCTGGAAACCCTCAGGCTCGCCCCCTGTGGCGTTCACTCCAACTCCAAACTCCCGATGCAGCTCGGCCATGATGCTTGAGCGTTTGCAGGCACTGGGATATGCCTCGATAGCACGAAGCCGCGTGCCATCCGTCCACACTCCGCAGGTGTCAATCTGTGGCGCGAACCGAGCCAGCACATGCATGCCCTTGGTCGCCTGGCTGCCGATCATGTCTTTCAACGCGGATAGTGGACTCAGGCCTCGCTCGAAGAGCAGGCGCTCGGTTCGGCGGAACAGGTATGGATTTTCAGATGACCGATCAATCGACTCAGCTGCATGGCCGTTCACCAGCAGATCGATGAAGCCCTGAGAAAAACCCAGCGGTGTGTCGATGGCCAGGACCGCCGGGGCCGATTGGCAGTCATTATCTTCTAGGCCACATAGGCCCAGCAGTCGACGGAGAAAATCATCAGTATCAACCGACTGATTGATCAGTCGGCGCAGGCTGCCTCTCCACGGCCGACCCAAGAGGTTGCGCTGGCTATCGAGCACGACCAAGGCATCACGGCTATTCGGGTTCTTATCGCAGTTCCACGCACCCACGTCCCAACCGATGAGCAAGGGGGACAAATTGGCTGAGGTCATGCTTGCTCCAAAGTAAAGGACGGGAGCCTGTTATAACGCACCAGAATAATTGTCGCGTGCGATCCGGCAAAATTCGTGACCAAAGCCAGCAGGGTGTCCTGATCGATGGACTGGATAAGTTGTTGTCCACAGACTGGCTGAGCAGGACCCCGGCAAACTCTGGTTTGTCGGGGTTTTCTTTTTGCGGATCCGAACCGGATTTTTGCCAGTTGTGGGCAACACTGGCAACGTAATGACAATTGTCATTACATGAGGGGCCGTCCCATGGCATCCATCAATATCCGGGTCGACGACGACCTGAAGGCCCGCGCTTATCGCGAACTGGAACGGCTCGGGGTCACCCCTTCCGAACTGATGTGCCAGACCCTGCAATACGTGGCCGAGCGCGGCCAGCTGCCGTTCCGTCCGGTGCTGCTGACCGAGGAAGACGAGGCGCTGATCGTCACCGCGCGCGCCTGGCCGCGCCCCAGCGGGTCAAGGTGACGCTGGATGACCTATAGCCTGGAGCTCGATGCGCGGGCGCTGAAGGAGTGGTGCAAGCTGGGCGATACCGTGCGCCAGCAGTTCAAGAAGACGCTCGCCGAGATTCTCGAGAGCCGGCGCATCGAGGCCAATCGCCTGCATTCGCTGCCCGATTGCTACAAGATCAGGCTGCGCAGTAGCGGCTGGTGTACCAGGTCATCGACCACGAGGTTGTGGTTTTCGTGGTGGCGGTTGGCTAGCGTGAGCGCGCACAGGCCTACCACATGGTCGCAGAGCGTTTGAAATAGTCCACCCTGCCCCTGCGCACGACAGGTCCCGTCGCGCTACCGGGCTAGAAGATTGCACTTTTCCACAGGGCCAGCCGCCCTGCCTGTTTCATGGCGCACTACCGACGGACACGCTAGCCTGCGCGCCAGGCAGCACAATTGACGGCCTGCGGGCCAGTTTCAACCACAGGAGACCCACGGCATGACCCAGCCGGAAGCGCGCGCGGTCGCGAGCATGCAGCCGCCCCAGTCGATCGGTTTCTGGCCGGCTTTCCTCTTCTGGCTCAAGCTGGGTTTCATCAGCTTCGGCGGGCCGGCGGGGCAGATCTCGATCATGCACCAGGAGCTGGTGGAGAACCGGCGCTGGATCTCCGAGCGGCGCTTTCTGCACGCGCTCAACTACTGCATGCTGCTCCCCGGCCCGGAAGCCCAGCAGCTGGCGATCTACATCGGCTGGCTGATGCATCGCACCTGGGGCGGCATCGTGGCCGGCGCGCTGTTCGTGCTGCCGTCCCTGCTGATCCTGATCGTCCTGTCGTGGGTCTACATCGCCTTCGGTGGGGTGCCGCTGGTCGCCGGGCTGTTCTATGGCATCAAGCCTGCGGTCACCGCCATCGTCGTGCAGGCGGCGCAGCGCATCGGCGCGCGGGCCCTCAAGAACTCTCTGCTGTGGGGCATTGCGGCGGCCGCCTTTGTCGCCATCTTCGCCCTGAACGTGCCGTTCCCGGCCATCGTGGCGGCGGCGGCCCTGGCGGGCTATCTCGGCGGCCGCTTCGTCCCGGACAAGTTCACGGTCGGTGGCGGCCCTGGCCGGGCTGCCCAGTCGTTCGGCCCGGCGCTGATCGACGATGCAACCCCCACCCCGGAACATGCGCGCTTTCGCTGGTCACGCCTGCTGCGGATCGCCGTGATCGGCGCCCTGCTGTGGCTGCTGCCGATGGGCCTGCTCACCGCGCTGTGCGGCTGGGACGGCCCGCTGACGCAGATGGGCTGGTTCTTCACCAAGGCCGCGCTGCTGACCTTCGGCGGCGCCTACGCGGTGCTACCCTACGTCTACCAGGGGGCGACCGGCCACTACGGCTGGCTGACCCCGACGCAGATGATCGACGGCCTGGCGCTGGGCGAAACCACTCCGGGGCCGCTGATCATGGTGGTGGCCTTCGTCGGCTTTGTCGGCGGCTACGTGCTGCAACTGTTCGGCGCCGAACAGGCCTTCCTCGCCGGCGCGCTGGCGGCCAGCCTGGTCACCTGGTTCACCTTCCTGCCGTCGTTCCTGTTCATCCTCGCCGGCGGGCCGCTGGTGGAGTCGACCCACGGCGATCTGAAGTTCACCGCCCCGCTGACCGGCATCACCGCGGCGGTGGTCGGGGTGATCCTCAACCTGGCGCTGTTCTTCGGCTACCACGTGCTGTGGCCGGCGGGGTTTGCCGGCACCTTCGACTGGGGGGCGGCGCTGATCACCCTGGGGGCCGCCATTGCGCTGCTGCGCTTCAAACGCAACGTGATCCAGGTCATCGCCGCTTGCGGGCTGGTGGGCTTGCTCCTGAAAACCCTGAACCCGTGAGGCGGGCCGGGACGGGCGTCCCGTTGCCGCCCGGCGTCATGCGCCGGCTTGCTTTACCGCCGCGAGCCAGGCGGGATCCAGGCGAGACTGCTCGGCATCCATGCCCAGGGCTTCCATGTCGGCCTTGTGCCGGTCCATCTCGTGGACCATCTGGCTGAGGGCGCTGGAGTTGCCGTCCAGCTGGTGCATCTGGGCCAGCCCCAGGTGATAGAAGCGCAGCAGTTTCATGGCGGCTGGATCGCGGGCCTGTACGCCGGCGCTGACGTGATGCATGACGTTGGTGATGCTCATCAGCCGGCGCTTGAGTTGCCAGCCATAGACCGCCGCGGCCATCCAGGGTTGCGACCACAGCTTGATCCGCACCAGTCCGGCGGTCAGCAGCAGCCCGGCGATGACGCCGCCCAGATTCCAGCGAAAGTTGTCGCCGCCGGGCGTGCCGAACAGCAGCACGGCCAGGCCGGACAGCAGCATGGCCAGCAGGGCGAAGATCAGCACGATGAGCAGGGTGCTGCGGCGCGTCTGCTGCCGATAGGTTTCGGGGTTCAACGGCTGGATTTCGAACATCACGGGCGCAGCACTCCTGGATTGGGCGGACAGCATTATCCCCGGGAACGGCAGAAAACACTTTCCCGATTTTCCGGGCCGCTCGGGCGGCAGTGGATAACTTCGCGGTACCGAGCCGCGGGGAAAGTTATCCACTGCTGCTGCGTCAGCCCGCGGGGGATGACTTATCCACAGTCGCTAGCCCAGCAGCGCGCGCAGGTCCAGCCGGCCGTCCTGCAGCGGCGGGCACCAGTAGTAGCCGCCGCTGGTCGGCCGGCTGAAGCGGAACAGCGCGTCGACGATGCCGTCCTCCAGGCCGGCCATGCGCCGCAGCTGGGCCTCGAAGGCGTCGAGGCTGTGGCCGAAGGCGAGGAACAGCAGGCCGGCCTGCTGGCCGTCGCTCCACGGCATCGAGCGGCGCAGCACGAAGGCTTCCGGCGTGAAGCTTTCCTGGGCGGTGCGCTTGACGTGGGCGGACGCTGGGGCGTCGTCGAGTTCCGCGTTGTCGCTCTGGCGCCGGCCGATGATGTCGTCCTGCTCGTGGCCCGGCAGGCGCGCGAAGTGCTCCAGGTCGTGCACCCAGTGCTGCACGGCGGCGAAGCTGCCGCCGCGCAGGCCGGCGCCGCCGTCGGCGACGATGGCCGCGGCGTCCGCCTCCTCGCCCTCGGGATTCTCGGTGCCGTCCTCGTAGCCGGTCAGGTCGCGGCCCTCGCGGTAGCGGAAGGCGTCGCTGGCCTGTTCCAGGCGCAGCGCCGGGGCCAGCGCGGCGACCAGTTCGCGGCTGCGCAGCAGCAGCTCGCCGCGGTCGTCGCCGCGCAGCCAGCACCACAGGGCGTGCTGGGTCGAGGGGATTTCCACCGCCGCCTCCAGCGCCGGGAACACCCGCAGGCCGGCGACGTGGCGGTCGAGCGCCTGCAGCAGCACGGCGCCGAGGCCGGCGACGGTGCTGTCGCCGTCGACCAGGCGGGCGAGGTTGGCGAGGGCCTGCGGCAGGGCCTCGGCGGTCTCCAGGGCGAAGAACAGGTGACGGGCCTGCGCCGGAATCGGCGTGGCGAGGATGCCCGGCTGGGACGGGTGCATGGGAACTCCTTGGCCAATGCGGCGGATACGGACGTTCCCGATTGTGCCGGGCCGGTGCGCCGGCGGCCAGTCGCCTCAGCCGGCGGGCGGCTCGTCGAAGTGCAGCGCCAGCCAGACGGTCGGCTCGTCCGCCGCGGTGGCCTCGACGCGGTGGCGCACGCCGGCGGGGATCGGCAGGTAGTCGCCGGGACGCAGCTGCAGCGCGGCGGCCTCCTCCGCCAGGCGCAGTTCGGCGCTGCCGCTGAGCAGCAGCACCCACTCGTCCCAGGCCTGCTCGTACCAGAAGCCCGGCGGGCTGGCCTGACCGTAGGAGACGATGCGCTCGACGCGGCAGCCGGGGCGCTTGAGCAGGTCGTCGAAGCATTCGCCGTCCCGGGCGTCGGGCAGTGGCTGGAACAGGTTGCGGATCATGCGGGCTTCCGGCGATTCATTCGCGGCGAGCTTGCGGCAAACGCGCCTGCGCGTCCAGCCAGGCGGCGATGCACTCGGCCACCCAGGGGCCGGCGTCGAGCGGCAGGTCGTGGCCGGCGCTGGGATGGCGACGCAGCGGCAGGTGCCAGCGTGCGGCCAGTTCGGCGGAGCAGCGCGGATCGACCAGCGCGTCGCCGCCGCCACTGAGCAGCAGCAGGGGCACCGCCGGCGGCTGCGCCGGGGCGCGGAAGCGCGCGGCGGCGGCCAGCTGGCGCAGGGCGTTGCGCGGCGACACCGGGTGCAGCCGGCGCAGGGCGACCCAGTGGTCGAGCGCGGCCGCGGGCGCCGTGCGGCTGGTCAGGCGCAGGATGGCGGCCTCGCGGGCGCGGGGATCGCGGCGCGCCAGCACGCCGAGCAGGATCGGGTAGCTGGATGGGCGCAGGCGCCGGTAGAACGGGCTGATGCCGCGCAGGCTGGTGTTGATCAGCACGCCGCCGGCGATCTCCGCGGGATGGGCGGCAGCCCAGGCCACCGCCACCATGGCGCCCAGCGACATGGCCAGCAGGTGGCAGGGGCCGGCGACGCCCAGCGCCTGCAGCTGGGCGCGGGCGGCCTGCACCATGTCGGCGATGTGCGTCGGGCTGCTCTGGCGGTGCAGCGTGCCATTGCCCGGCAGGTCGATGGCGAGGATGCGCGCGGCCGGCAGGCGCGCGGCCAGCTGGCGGGGAAACTCGCCCCAGTGGCCGCATTCGCGGGTCAGGCCGCGCAGCAGGATCCAGGTGGTCGCGCTCATTCCCAGGCGTACCAGCGCTGCAGGGCCATCTGCCGATGGCGCTCGCGTTCGCTGCCGGTCGGCTGCCAGCCGCGGTGGCCGCAGGCGGCGCGGCCGACGAAGTCCAGCCACTCGACCTGGCGGCGCAGCACGCGTGCCTCGCGGTGCGCCAGCAGCGGGTTGAACAGGCCCTGCAGGGACAGCAGCTGGCGCGGGTTCTTCTTCACCCACAGCCAGGAACCCATTTCCAGGGTCAGCGGCAGGTGCACCCGCGCCGGGTCGCTGCAGGCGCGCTGGTAGAGGTGGTCCCAGAGGTCGCCGTTGGCGAGGTACTGGTGGCTCTGCGGCTCGAATACGTAGGGATGGTGGCGGTGGGTCTGGTCGAGGATCTCGCACAGCGCGTGCATCTCCGCCAGGTGGGCGATCGGCGTGCGGGTGTGCGCGTAGGGAAACCAGATGCGGTCGTTGAGGCCGAAGCCGGAGTGGCAGTCGACCGCGATGCTGAAGCGGTGGCTGAGCAGCTCTTCCTCGACCACCTGGCACAGCGCCTGGCTTTCCGCCTGCATCGGCGCGCGGCGCGGGCCGCGGTACCAGGGCAGGCGCGCACTGAGGCGCTGGCCGCCGAGCAGGAAGGGCACCCGCTCGTCCGCCTCGACCGGGGCGTTGCGCATCAGGTCGACGCCCTGCGGGTTGGCGCGGGTGCCGCGCCACAGGCCGCCGGGGTTGACCACCGGCATGAACACCATGCGCAGGCGTTCGAGCTGCTGCTGCAGGGTGGTATCCCAGCGCAGGCGCATCACCACGCTGCGCAGGAAGGACAGCACCACCGCCGCGCCGATGCGCTCCAGGCCGTGCACGCCGCCGAAGAAGCCGACCGCCGGGACGTCGGGCGCCGGGTTGCCGAGGCTGATGGCGTACACCGGCAGGCTGCGCGCGCCGACGTCCACCTTGCACATCACGCGGGTTTCCAGGCTGCCGCCGGCCTTGTCGAGCAGGCACTCCAGTTCGAGGAGTTCGGTGGGCTGGTGGTGGTCCATGCAACCTCCGCCGGACGGGGGCCGGGACGGCGCGGGTGTGGGGGATGGCTTTCGCCATCAAGGATAGTCCAGCGCGGTGGCGGAGCGGTTACCAGGCCAGTTCGAGACGGCTGGTGAATTCGCGCTCGCGGCCGCTGAGCGGATCGACGAAGCGCAGCTGCTGGGCCAGCAGCTTGAGCGGACGACGGTAGTCGTCCGCGACATCGGCCGGCAGCGGCTGGGGATAGAACGGGTCGTTGCAGATCGGCGCGCCGAGGGCGGCCAGGTGCACGCGCAGCTGGTGCTGCTTGCCGGTGACCGGGTAGAGCGCGTAGCGCCACAGGTCGCCGCGGCGCTCGAGCACCTCGAGGCGGGTGTCGCTGTTCGGCGGCCCGGGCACCTCCTGCATGCGGAAGAACGGCTCGCCGCGCACCAGGCGGGTGGTGCGCTGCAGCGGGAACTCGAGGTGCGCCAGCGCCGGGGCGATGGCCTCGTAGCGCTTGTCGATCTGCCGCTCGCGGAACAGCGCGTGGTAGCGGGCGCGGCTGTCCGGGTTGGTGGAGAACAGCACCAGCCCGGCGGTGTGGCGGTCGATGCGGTGCAGCGGCACCAGGTCGGGATTGCCCAGGCGCCGGCCCAGGCGGGCCAGCAGGGTCTGCTCGACGTAGCCGCCAGAGGGGATCACCGGCAGGAAGTGCGGCTTGTCGACCACCAGCAGGTGCTCGTCGTGGTGGAGGATTTCCTCGACGAAGGGGATCGGCGTCTCCTGCGCCACCTCGCGGAAATAGTGGATACGCAGCCCCTCGCGGTACGGGTGCGCCGCGTCCAGCGGAGCGCCCGCGGCATCCAGCACGCGGCCGCGCTGCATGCGCGACAGCCAGGTGGCGCGGTCGATGCCCGGGAAGTGCGCGCACAGGCAGTCCAGCACGGTGGCCCAGGCGCCCGGCGGCAGGTGCAGGGTGCTCGGACGCAGGGCAGTGGCGGGCGACGACGGGACGGACATGGCGACTCTCGGGCGGTTTGGGCGGGCGGCCGGCAGCGGCTGGGCATTAGGCCGCAGAGGGGCGCTCTTCGTCAAAAGCGCGCCGGCAGAGCGCGGCGATTTTTCCCGCGAGCCGACCGGCGGTGGACTGCTGGCACCGTGCTACGCTGACTTCAACACGACAAAGAGAGCAGAGGGAAAACTGCCATGCGCATCGGTGTCCCCAGGGAAATCAAGAACCACGAATACCGCGTCGGCCTGACCCCCCAGTCGGTGGCCGAGCTGCGCGCGCTCGGCCACGAGGTCTGGGTGGAGACCCAGGCCGGCGCGGCCATCGGCTTCAGCGACGCCGACTACGAGAAGGCCGGCGCGCTGCTCGCCCCCAGCAGCGCCCGGCTGTTCGCCGAGGCGCAGCTGATCGTCAAGGTCAAGGAGCCGCTGGCCTCGGAGCGGGTCCACCTGCGTCCGGAGCACACCCTGTTCACCTACCTGCACCTGGCGGCGGACCGCCCGCAGACCGACGAGCTGCTGGCCAGCGGCGCCACCTGCATCGCCTACGAGACGGTCACCGACGCCCAGGGCCGTCTGCCGTTGCTGGCGCCGATGTCCGAGGTGGCCGGGCGCATGGCCATCCAGGTCGGCGCCAGCTGCCTGGAGAAGGCCAAGGGCGGGCGCGGCGTGCTGCTCGGCGGCGTGCCGGGGGTCTCGCCGGGCAAGGTGGTGATCCTCGGCGGCGGCGTGGTCGGCAGCCATGCCGCGGCCATGGCCATCGGCCTCGGCGCCGACGTGACCATCCTCGATCGCAACATGGACACCCTGCGCCGCCTCGACGCGCAGTACGGCAACCGCATCGCCACCCGCTATTCGACCCGCGCCGCGCTGGGCGAGCTGGTGCAGGCGGCCGACCTGGTGATCGGCAGCGTGCTGATCCCCGGCGCGGCGGCGCCCAAGCTGATCAGCGCCGGCATGGTGCGGCAGATGAAGGCCGGCGCGGTGCTGGTCGACGTGGCCATCGACCAGGGCGGTTGCGCGGAGACCTCGCGGCCGACCTCGCACACCCACCCGACCTATGTGGTCGACGACGTGGTGCACTACTGCGTGACCAACATGCCCGCCGGCGTGGCGCGCACCGCCACGCTGGCGCTGAACAACGCCACCCTGCCCTGCGTCATCGAGCTGGCCGGCAAGGGCACGCGCCGCGCGCTGGAGGAGGACCCGCACCTGCGCGCCGGGCTCAACGTCGCCGCCGGCAACCTGAGCAACGCCAGCGTGGCGGCGGCGCACCGCCTGCCCTGGGTGGCGCCGGAGGAGCTGCTGGCGCGGCTGTGAGTGTTCCACGTGGAACCTCGGCGCCCGAGCGGTAGCGCCGGCACCTATTCGCCGGCGCGATCCTCCAGGCCGAGCTTCTTCAGCCGGTAGGCCAGGGCCGGGCGGGTCAGGCCGAGCAGGCGGGCGGCGCGCGAGACCTTGCCGTGGCTGCGCTGCATGGCCTCGCGGATCAGCGTGGCCTCGACGTGCTCGAGGGTGAGGCCGCCCTCGAGGATCTGCTGCATCCAGTGGCTGGGCGTGGCGGTCGGCCGCTGCACCAGCTCGCCGGCGCTGGACAGGCGGATGCCGTGACTCTCGCCTTCCAGCACCAGGCCGGGGAACAGCGCCTCGACGCTGATGCTGTCGTTGCTTTCGGTGAGGATCACCCCGCGCTCGATGACGTTCTCCAGCTCGCGGATGTTGCCCGGCCAGGCGTAGTGCACGCAGGCTTCCAGGGCGCGGTCGGACAGGCCGAGGGTCTTCTTGGCGTACTCGGCGTGGAACTTGGTGAGGAAGTGGTCGGCCAGCAGCGGGATGTCCTCGCGGCGCTCGCGCAGCGGCGGGATCTGCACCGGGAACACGTTGAGGCGGTAGAACAGGTCGGCGCGGAAGCGCCCGGCCTGCACCGCCTGGGCCAGGTCTTCGTTGGTGGCGGCGATCACCCGCACGTCGATCTTGCGGGTCTGCTGGCCGCCGACCCGCTCCAGCTCGCCCTCCTGCAGCACGCGCAGCAGGGTGGCCTGGGCGCGCGGGGTCAGCTCGATCACCTCGTCGAGGAAGATGGTGCCGCCGTTGGCCCGCTCGAAGCGCCCGGCGCGCGACTGGCTGGCGCCGGTGTAGGCGCCCTTCTCCACGCCGAACAGCTCGGCCTCGATCAGATCGGGCGGGATCGCCGCGCAGTTCACCGCGACGAACGGCTGTTCGGCACGCGCGCTGCGCAGGTGCACGCTGCGCGCGATCACCTCCTTGCCCACCCCTGTCTCGCCGAGCAGCAGCACCGAGACCTTGCCGCGCGCGGCCTTGTCGATGGTCTGGCAGATGCGCTGGTAGGCCGGCGACTGGCCGATGCCGTAGTACTGGCCGTCCTGCTTGTGCAGGCGGCTGCGCAGGCTGGTCACCTGCGACTGCAGTTCGTAGAGCTCCTCGATCACCGCGTCGTTCTTGAAGTAGGCCTTGAACTCGGCGGCGTCCGCCCACTCCTCGGCGGTCTTGCCGATCACCCGGCACTTGTCGTCGCCGCGGCCGCGGCAGCTGATCTCCTTGAAGATGATCTCGCGGCCCATGAACGCCGAGGTGTAGCTGCAGGCGTAGCCGAGCAGGGTCCAGCAGACCGGCTGGTCCATCAGGCCCAGCTCGGTCTGGCAGATCTCCACCTCGAAGGAGTCGAGCCAGTCGATCTCGGCGTAGAAGCGGCCCTTCTCGACGTCGATGTCCACCTCGATCGGCCGCGAGCGCAGCATGCCCTTGAGCATGTGCAGCTGCGGGCCGGCGAGGAAGATGTCCAGTTCGCTGCTGTCGGGGCGCAGCTTGCGCGCCAGCTCGGCGTCCTTGAGGCCGGACTGGTAGCCCATGCGCAGGAAGAAGCCCTTGGCGCGCTCGACGCCGAGCAGGTCGATCAGCTCGCGGCGGAAGTTGGCCAGCGCCGAGAGCTGCATCAGCAGCATGCGCTGCTCGCCCAGCCAGATCTTGCCTTCCTGGCTGAGGAAGCGGATCTGGCTGCTCAGATCCTGGATGTCCGGGTATTGCAGTTGCGGCTTGTACTTGATCGCCATCGGGCAGGTTCCCCTGATTGTTCTTGGTCGTGGGGGCGCCGCCGGTCGTCTGTGGCGCGTTGGCAAGACGCGGGGACCGGGGCGGAACCTGCATGGAAGCCGGTTTGCGGGAAAAACTCAACCAAATGATCAAAAAAACCGACAGTTGAGGTTTTGATGCATTGCCCGGGGCGCGTCTGGAGTGACGATTTGCTGATCGTTGGCGCTGTCGCCGGGGAAAATCTTCAGCAAATGATCAAAACGCCTGGCCTGCCAGTGGACCCGCCGCGCTGGCGACGCCCGCAGCGGCGCGCGTGCGTCGCCAGCGCGGAATAAAAAATCCTTATTTATCAATGAGTTGTTTTTGCCTGGCGCCAGCGAGAGCCATCCTTGGCACAGCCGTTGCTCCTTGTCTCGTGCAAGCAGAGCTGCCTGGACAGTCGCAGCGCTGCAGGGAGCTGCCCCGGTGCCGTTGCGGCCCGCCCCCTCCCTGCGCCTCGCCCAGCCTGCTGCCGCCCACCGATACAAAAACAACACGGTACGGACGACATGAACATTGAGCGCAAGACCCATTCGCTGGGGTCCCCCCACCAGCTTTCCCTGCGCGGCAGCGACACGCCGCCCCGTGCCCGCCTGCAGGATATCGTGGCCCTCGCCCTGGTGATTGCCTTCGGGGCGCTGGGCAACCTGCGGCCCGGCCCGGTTTCCCCGCAGGCCTCCGCGGCCGTCGTCGACGGCTCCGCCACCCTGTTCAAGCGCTGAGGTGGCCATGGAAACCGCCTTCCGCATCACCGAGATCCGCAGCGGCGCCAGCTTCGCCTGCCAGGACGCGCAGTCGGTCCTGCAGGCCATGGAGCGCCAGCGCCAGCGCTGCGTGCCGGTCGGCTGCCGCAGCGGCGGCTGCGGCCTGTGCAAGGTGCAGGTGCTCAGCGGCGAGTTCGCCTGCGGCCCGATGAGCGCGCGCCACGCCCCGGCCGAGGGCCGCGCGCGCGGCGAGGTGCTCGCCTGCCGACTGTTCCCGCGCAGCGACCTGACCATCCTCCGGCCGCTGCCCGCGCCGGCCTGAGCGCCGGCCCCAACCCGCTAGACCGCCCATAACAAAGACAACGAGGTGTGAGATGAAGAAAGGTGTAATGCGCCCCGGACACATCCAGCTGCGCGTGCTGGACATGGCCCAGGCCCTGGAGCACTACGTCGAGCTGCTCGGCCTGATCGAGGTCGACCGCGACGAGCGTGGCCGCGTCTACCTCAAGGGCTGGACCGAGGTCGACAAGTTCTCCGTGGTGCTGCGCGAGGCCGACGAGGCCGGCATGGACTTCATGGCCTTCAAGGTGGTCGACGACGCCACCCTCGGCCGGCTGACCGAGGACCTGGTCGCCTTCGGCTGCGCGGTGGAGAGCATCCCCGCCGGCGAGCTGAAGGGCTGCGGCCGGCGCATCCGCTTCAGCGCGCCGACCGGCCACCGCTTCGAGCTGTTCGCCGAGAAGGAGCAGACCGGCAAGTGGGGCATCGCCGAGATCAACCCGGAAGCCTGGCCGCGCGGCCTCAAGGGCATGAAGGCGACCCGCTTCGACCACGCCCTGCTGTACGGCGGCAACCTGCCGGAAACCCTGCGCCTGTTCACCGAGGTGCTCGGCTTCGATCTGGCCGAGCAGGTGGTCGACCCGCACGGCAACCGCGTCGCCCAGTTCCTCACCGTCGGCATGAAGGCCCACGACGTGGCGTTCATCCAGCACCCCGAGCAGGGCAAGCTGCACCACGCCTCGTTCTTCCTCGAGACCTGGGACGACGTGCTGCGCGCCGCCGACCTGATCAGCATGACCAACACCTCGATCGACATCGGCCCGACCCGCCACGGCCTGACCCACGGCAAGACCATCTACTTCTTCGACCCGTCCGGCAACCGCAACGAGGTGTTCTGCGGCGGCGACTACCACTACCCGGACCACCCGCCGGTCACCTGGACCGCCGCCGAACTGGGCAAGGCGATCTTCTACCACGACCGCGAGCTCAACGAGCGCTTCCTCACCGTCCTGACCTGATTGCCCCTGCCAACGAGACTGCGTACATGAAAGAGATCAAGCACTTCATCAACGGCGAATACGTCGGCTCCGCCAGCGGCAAGCTGTTCGACAACGTCAACCCGGCCAACGGCCAGGTGATCGCCAAGATCCACGAGGCCGGCGAGGCCGAGGTCGACGCCGCGGTCAAGGCCGCGCGCGCCGCGCTGAAAGGCCCGTGGGGCAAGATGACCGTCGCCGAGCGCACCGAGATCCTCCATCGCGTCGCCGACGGCATCACCGCACGCTTCGACGAGTTCCTCGAGGCCGAGTGCCTGGACACCGGCAAGCCGAAATCCCTCGCCTCGCACATCGACATCCCGCGCGGCGCGGCCAACTTCAAGGTGTTCGCCGACCTGGTGAAGAACGTGCCCACCGAGGCCTTCGAGATGGCCACCCCGGACGGCACCGGCGCGCTCAACTACGGCGTGCGCCGGCCCAAGGGCGTGATCGGCGTGATCAGCCCGTGGAACCTGCCGCTGCTGCTGATGACCTGGAAGGTCGGCCCGGCGCTGGCCTGCGGCAACACAGTGGTCGTCAAGCCGTCCGAGGAAACCCCCACCACCACCGCCCTGCTCGGCGAGGTGATGAACGCCGCCGGCGTGCCGGCCGGCGTGTACAACGTGGTGCACGGCTTCGGCGGCAACTCGGCCGGCGCCTTCCTCACCGCCCACCCGGACGTTGACGCCATCACCTTCACCGGCGAGACCGGCACCGGCGAGACCATCATGCGCGCCGCCGCCAAGGGCGTGCGCCAGGTGTCGCTGGAGCTGGGCGGCAAGAACGCCGGCATCGTGTTCGCCGACTGCGACATGGACAAGGCCATCGAGGGCACCCTGCGCTCGGCCTTCGCCAACTGCGGCCAGGTGTGCCTGGGCACCGAACGGGTGTACGTCGAGCGGCCGATCTTCGACGAGTTCGTCGCCCGCCTGAAGGCCGGCGCCGAGGCGCTGAAGATCGGCGAGCCGAACGACCCGAGCGCCAACTTCGGTTCGCTGGTCAGCCACAAGCACCGCGAGAAGGTCCTCAGCTACTACCAGAAGGCCAAGGACGAGGGCGCCACCATCGTCACCGGCGGCGGCGTGCCGGACATGCCGGCGCACCTGGCCGGCGGCGCCTGGGTGCAGCCGACCATCTGGACCGGCCTGCCCGACGACTCCGCGGTGGTCACCGAGGAAATCTTCGGCCCGTGCTGCCACATCCGTCCGTTCGACACGGAGGAGGAAGCCATCGAGCTGGCCAACAGCCTGCCCTACGGCCTGGCCTCGGCGATCTGGACCGAGAACAGCTCGCGCGCCCACCGCGTCGCCGGGCAGATCGAGGCCGGCATCGTCTGGGTCAACAGCTGGTTCCTGCGCGACCTGCGCACCGCCTTCGGTGGCGCCAAGCAGTCGGGCATCGGTCGCGAAGGCGGGGTGCACTCGCTGGAGTTCTACACCGAGCTGAAGAACATCTGCGTGAAGCTGTGAGGCGGCCATGAACCAGCCCGTGAACAGTCCGGAAATCGGCCGCGAGATCCTCGCCGCCGGCTACCGCACCAACCTGCATGAGCAGGGCGCCGGCTTCCCGGTCCTGCTGATCCACGGCTCCGGCCCCGGCGTCACCGCCTGGGCCAACTGGCGCGGGATCATCCCGCAGCTGGCCGAAAGCCGCCGGGTGATCGCCCCGGACATGCTCGGCTTCGGCTACAGCGAGCGCCCGGCCGATGCGCAGTACAGCCAGCAGCGCTGGGTCGAGCATGCCGTCGGCGTGCTCGACGCCCTCGGCATCCAGCAGGCCGACATCGTCGGCAACTCGTTCGGCGGCGGCCTGGCGCTGGCCCTGGCCATCCGCCATCCCGAGCGGGTGCGCCGGCTGGTGCTGATGGGCAGCGTCGGCGTGCGCTTCCCGATCACCGCCGGACTGGAAGCGGCCTGGGGCTACACGCCGTCGCTGGCCAACATGCGCCAGCTGCTCGACCTGTTCGCCTACGACCGCCATCTGGTCAACGACGAGCTGGCCGAGCTGCGCTACCGGGCCAGCATCCGTCCGGGCTTCCAGGAATCGTTCGCCGCCATGTTCCCGGCGCCGCGCCAGCGCGGCGTCGACGACCTGGCCAGCGACGAAGCCGACATCCGCGCCCTGCCCCACGAAACCCTGGTCATCCACGGCCGCGAGGACCAGATCATCCCCCTCGACGCCTCGCTGACCCTCGCCCAGTGGCTGCCCCGCAGTCAGCTGCACGTCTTCGGCCAGTGCGGCCACTGGACCCAGATCGAACACGCCGGCCGCTTCGCCCGCCTGGTCGAGGACTTCCTCGCCGAGGCCGACGCCGCCCACCAACAGGAAAACCGCGCATGAACCAAGAACTGATCCACCAGCTCGGCGACGAGCTCTACCAGGCCATGCAGAGCCGCGAGACCGTGGCGCCGCTGACCAGCCGTTTCGACCTGAGCATCGACGACGCCTACCAGATCTCCCTGCGCATGCTCGAGCGCCGCCTGGCGGCCGGCGAGCGGATCATCGGCAAGAAGATCGGCCTGACCAGCAAGGCGGTGCAGACCATGCTCGGCGTCAACCAGCCGGACTTCGGCTACCTGACCGACGCCATGGTGTTCAGCAGCGGCGCGACCATGCCGATCAGCGACCGCCTGATCCAGCCCAAGGCGGAGGGCGAGATCGCCTTCATCCTCAAGAAGGACCTGATGGGCCCCGGCATCACCAACGCCGACGTGCTGGCCGCCACCGAGTGCGTGATCCCCTGCTTCGAGGTGGTCGATTCGCGCATCCAGGACTGGAAGATCAAGATCCAGGACACCGTCGCCGACAACGCCTCCTGCGGCCTGTTCATCCTCGGCGACCAGGCCGTCTCGCCGCGCCAGGTCGACCTGGTCACCTGCGGCATGGTGGTGGAGAAGAACGGCCAGCAGATCAGCACCGGCGCCGGCGCCGCCGCGCTGGGCTCGCCGGTCAACTGCGTGGCCTGGCTGGCCAACACCCTCGGCCACTTCGGCATCGGCCTGAAGGCCGGCGAGGTGATCCTCTCCGGCTCGCTGGTGCCGCTGGAGCCGGTCAAGGCCGGCGACTTCATGCGCGTCGAGATCGGCGGCATCGGCAGCGCCAGCGTGCGTTTCACCTGACCGAACAAGAACAGGGGAAAGACCCATGAGCAAGAAACTCAAAGCGGCGATCATCGGTCCGGGCAACATCGGCACCGACCTGGTGATGAAGATGCTGCGCTCGGAGTGGATCGAGCCGGTGTGGATGGTCGGCATCGACCCCGAGTCCGACGGCCTCAAGCGCGCCCGCGAGTTCGGCCTGAAGACCACCGCCGATGGCGTCGACGGCCTGCTGCCGCACGTCATCGCCGACGACATCCGCGTCGCCTTCGACGCCACCAGCGCCTACGCCCACGCCGAGAACAGCCGCAAGCTCAACGAGCTGGGCGTGCTGATGATCGACCTGACCCCGGCCGCCATCGGCCCGTACTGCGTGCCGCCGGTGAACCTCAAGGAGCACGTCGGCAAGCTGGAGATGAACGTCAACATGGTCACCTGCGGCGGCCAGGCGACCATCCCGATGGTCGCCGCGGTGTCGCGCGTGCAGCCGGTGGCCTACGGCGAGATCGTCGCCACCGTGTCCTCGCGCTCGATCGGCCCGGGCACCCGCAAGAACATCGACGAGTTCACCCGCACCACCGCCGGCGCCATCGAGAAGGTCGGCGGGGCGAAGGAAGGCAAGGCGATCATCATCGTCAACCCGGCCGAGCCGCCGCTGATGATGCGCGACACCATCCACTGCCTGACCGAGAGCGAGCCGGACCGCGATGCGATCACCGCCTCCGTGCACGCCATGCTCGCCGAGGTGCAGAAGTACGTGCCGGGCTACCGCCTGAAGAACGGCCCGGTGTTCGACGGCAACCGCGTGTCGATCTTCATGGAGGTCGAGGGCCTCGGCGACTACCTGCCCAAGTACGCCGGCAACCTGGACATCATGACCGCCGCCGGCCTGCGCACCGCCGAGATGTTCGCCGAGGAAATCGCCGCCGGCACCATCCAGCTGCCTAGCCGCGAAGCTGCCCTGGCCTGAGGAGAGACACGATGAATCTGCAAGGCAAGCAAGTCACCCTGCACGACATGAGCCTGCGCGACGGCATGCACGCCAAGCGCCACCAGATCAGCCTCGAGCAGATGGTCGCGGTGGCCACCGGCCTGGACGCCGCCGGCATGCCGCTGATCGAGATCACCCACGGCGACGGCCTCGGCGGGCGCTCGATCAACTACGGCTTCCCGGCGCACAGCGACGAGGAGTACCTCAGCGCGGTGATCCCCAAGCTCAAGCAGGCCAAGGTCTCCGCCCTGCTGCTGCCGGGCATCGGCACGGTCGACCACCTGAAGATGGCGGTGGACTGCGGCGTGTCGACCATCCGCGTCGCCACCCACTGCACGGAAGCTGATGTGTCGGAGCAGCATATCGGCATGGCGGCGAAGATGGGCGTCGACACCGTCGGCTTCCTGATGATGGGCCACATGGCCAGCCCGGAGAAGATCCTCGAGCAGGCCAAGCTGATGGAAAGCTACGGCGCCAACTGCATCTACTGCACCGACTCGGCCGGCTACATGCTGCCCGATGAAGTCAGCCAGAAGATCGGCCTGCTGCGCGCCGAACTGAACCCGGCCACCCAGATCGGCTTCCACGGCCACCACAACATGGGCATGGCCATCGCCAACTCGCTGGCCGCCATCGAGGCCGGTGCGGTGCGCATCGACGGCTCGGTCGCCGGCCTCGGCGCCGGTGCCGGCAACACCCCGCTGGAAGTGCTGTGCGCGGTGCTCAAGCGCATGGGCGCGGAGACCGGCATCGACCTGTACAAGATCATGGACGTCGCCGAGGACCTGGTGGTGCCGCTGATGGACCAGCCGATCCGCGTCGACCGCGATGCCCTGACCCTGGGCTACGCCGGCGTGTACAGCTCGTTCCTGCTGTTCGCCCAGCGCGCCGAGAAGAAGTACGGCGTGCCGGCCCGCGACATCCTCGTAGAACTCGGCCGCCGCGGTACCGTCGGCGGCCAGGAAGACATGATCGAAGACCTGGCCCTCGACATGGCCAAGGCCCGCCAGACCCTGAAGGTGACCGCATGAACCGTACCCTGACCCGCGACCAGGTGCTGGCCCTCGCCGAGCACGTCGAAGGCGCCGAGCTGAACGTCCACGACATCCCGAAGATCACCAACGACTACCCGCAGATGACCTTCGCCGACGCCTACGACATCCAGTGGGAGATCCGTCGGCGCAAGGAAGCCCGCGGCAACAAGACCGTCGGCCTGAAGATGGGCCTGACCTCCTGGGCGAAGATGGCGCAGATGGGCGTGGAAACGCCGATCTACGGCTTCCTCTCCGACTACTTCAGCGTGCCGGACGGCGGCACCGTGGACTGCTCCAAGCTGATCCACCCGAAGATCGAGGCGGAAATCTCGGTGGTCACCAAGGCGCCGCTGCAGGGCCCGGGTTGCCACATCGGCGACGTGATCGCGGCGATCGACTACGTGATCCCCACCGTCGAGGTGATCGACTCGCGCTACGAGAACTTCAAGTTCGACCTGATCAGCGTGGTGGCCGACAACGCCTCGTCGACCCGCTACATCACCGGCGGCCAGATGGCCAACCTCGAGGACGTCGACCTGCGCACCCTCGGCGTGGTGATGGAGAAGAACGGCGAGGTGGTGGAAGTCGGCGCCGGCGCCGCGGTGCTCGGCCATCCGCTGTCCAGCGTGGCCATGCTGGCCAACCTGCTGGCCGAGCGCGGCGAGCACATCCCGGCCGGCACCTTCATCATGACCGGCGGCATCACCGCCGCGGTGGCGGTCGCGCCGGGTGACAACGTCACCGTGCGCTACCAGGGCCTGGGCAGCGTCTCCGCCCGCTTCGTCTGAACCACACGCCCCGGCCGCCGGCCGGGGCCCTTGCCCGGAGGAATCCCGCCATGCCGATTGCCCATGTGCAGATCATGGAAGGCCGCAGCGACGAGCAGAAGGAAGCGATGATCCGCGAGGTCAGCGAGGCGCTGGCACGCACCCTCGACTCGCCGCTGGACCGCGTGCGCGTGCTGATCACCGAACTGCCGAAGAGCCACTGGGGCATCGGCGGCGAGCCGGCCAGCAAGGTGCGCAAGTAAGGCCGCTGCGGCTTCGTCCGCAGCCACGACGACAAAGCCCGGCTCGCCGGGCTTTGTCGTTTCTGCAGAGTCGTGTTCCACGTGGAACACCGGGCCTAGAAGTAGCGCAGCACCAGGTAGCCGATCGCCGCGAGGCAGGCGAGGATGCCCGGCACGGCGATCAGGGTGACCGCCCGCTGGCGCTGCAGGGCCAGCTTCTGCAGGCCGATGGACTCCTCGACCTTGTCGCGCGAGCGGGCGAGCTGCGCCTCGGCCAATGCGCGCTGGGCGGCGAGCTG
>DASQBU010000298.1:0-1613 GCA_035635035.1 Pseudomonas sp. | reverse complement strand
CATAACCAGAACAAGAGGCCCGCCATGCGCAAGACCCTGCTCGCCACCCTGCTCGCCGGCCCGCTGACGCTCGCCGCCGGCCCGCTGCTGGCCGCCACCGCCTACGTGTCCAACGAGAAGGACAACACCCTCAGCGTCATCGACCTCGACAAGCAGGAGGTGGTGCAGACCCTCAAGGTCGGCATGCGCCCGCGCGGCCTGGCGCTGTCCCACGACAACAAGCGGCTGTACATCTGCGCCAGCGACTCCGACCGCGTGCAGGTGATGGACCTGGCGACGCAGAAGATCGTCAAGGAGCTGCCCTCCGGCGCCGACCCCGAGCAGTTCGCCCTGCACCCCAACGACAAGTGGCTGTACATCTCCAACGAGAACGACTCGCTGGTCACCGTGGTCGACGTGGACAGCGCCCAGGTGCTCGGCCAGATCGACGTCGGCGTCGAGCCGGAGGGCATGGCGGTCAGCCCCGACGGCAAGTGGGTGGTCAACACCAGCGAGACCACCAGCATGCTGCACTGGATCGACAGCGCCACCCGCACCACGGTGGACAACACCCCGGTCGACCAGCGCCCGCGCTACGTCGCGTTCAGCCAGGACGGCACGCGCCTGTGGGCCTCGGCGGAGATCGGCGGCACGGTGACGGTGGTCGACGTGGCCACCCGCAAGCCGCTCAAGACCATCAACTTCCAGATCAGGGGCGTGCACCCGGACAAGGTGCAGCCGGTGGGGGTCAAGCTGACCAGCGACGGCAAGTACGCCTTCGTCGCCCTCGGCCCGGCCAACCACGTGGCGGTGGTCGACGCGCAGACCTTCGAGGTGCTCGACTACCTGCTGGTCGGCCGGCGCGTCTGGCAGCTGGCCTTCACCCCCGGCGAGCAGCAGCTGCTGACCACCAACGGGGTCAGCGGCGACGTCTCGGTGATCGACGTGGCCAGCCGCAAGGTGGTCAAGTCGATCAAGGTCGGCCGCTACCCGTGGGGCGTGGTGGTGACGCCATGATCGGCCTCGACGCGAAGGGCGTGAGCTTCGCCTACGGCGCCCGCCAGGCGCTGAGCGGCCTCGACTTCAGCCTGCAGCCGGGGCGCTTCAACGCCCTGCTCGGCCCCAACGGCGCCGGCAAGTCGACGCTGATCGCCCTGCTCACCCGCCTCTACGACCTGCAGGACGGCGACATCCGCATCGGCGACTGCTCGATCCGCACCAAGCCGCGCCAGGCGCTGGCGCAGCTCGGCGTGGTGTTCCAGCAGAGCACCCTCGATCTCGACCTCAGCGTCGAGCAGAACCTGCGCTACCACGCCGCCCTGCACGGCCTGCCGCGCGCCCTGGCCGGCGAGCGCATCGAGCTGGAGCTGGCCCGCCAGCAGCTCGCCGAGCGCCGCGCCGAGCCGGTACGCGAACTCAACGGCGGCCACCGCCGCCGGGTGGAGATCGCCCGCGCCCTGCTGCACCGCCCGCAACTGCTGCTGCTCGACGAGGCCAGCGCCGGCCTCGACCCGGCCAGCCGCCGCGCCCTGAACCAGCATGTGCGCCGCCTGTGCGTCGAGGACGGCCTGACCGTGCTGTGGACCACCCATCTGTTCGACGAGGTGCAGGCCGACGACCCGCTGCTGATCCTC
>DASQBU010000297.1:0-4975 GCA_035635035.1 Pseudomonas sp. | reverse complement strand
CCTGCAGGGCAAGTTCGCCATCGCCCGGCCGCGCATCCTGGTCTGCGGCCTCAACCCGCACGCCGGCGAGGGCGGCCACCTCGGCCGCGAGGAAATCGAGATCATCGAGCCGACCCTCGAGCGCCTGCGCGGCGAAGGCCTGGAGCTGATCGGCCCGCTGCCGGCCGACACCCTGTTCACCCCCAAGCACCTCGAGCACTGCGACGCGGTACTGGCCATGTACCACGACCAGGGCCTGCCGGTGCTCAAGTACAAGGGCTTCGGCGCCGCGGTCAACGTCACCCTCGGCCTGCCCATCGTGCGCACCTCGGTGGACCACGGCACCGCGCTGGACCTGGCCGGCAGCGGCCGGGTCGACACCGGCAGCCTGCGGGTGGCCCTGGAAACCGCCTACCAGATGAGCGCCAGCCGAGCCTGAGGCGCCCGGCCCGGCAGCTGGCGCCGCTCCGGCAATACGCCGCCGTCTTGGAGCAAAGCCCTGCTTCGCTGCTAAACTGCAGCTCTTTTGCATTCGCTTTGAGCTTGCGGCTTGAAGCTTGGAGCTTCCCCCCATGTCCGAACTCTTCCAACACCGCGCGCGCAAGCGTTTCGGCCAGAACTTCCTGCACGATGCCGGCGTCATCCACCGCATCCTGCGCGCCATCCATGCCCGCCCGGGCGAGCACCTGGTGGAAATCGGCCCCGGCCAGGGCGCGCTCACCGAAGGCCTGCTCGGCAGTGGCGCGAAGCTCGACGTGATCGAGCTGGACCAGGACCTCCTGCCGCTGCTTAAGCTGCGTTTCGGCCTCGACCCGAACTTCACCCTCAATTCCGGCGATGCCCTGAAGTTCGACTTCAACCGCCTGGTGGCGGACGGCGAGAAACTGCGCGTGGTCGGCAACCTGCCCTACAACATCTCCACGCCGCTGATCTTCCACCTGCTGGAGCATGCGGCGATCATCGGCGACATGCACTTCATGCTGCAGAAGGAGGTGGTCGAGCGCCTGGCCGCCGAGCCCGGCGGCGGCGACTGGGGCCGGCTGTCGATCATGGTCCAGTACCACTGCCGGGTGGAGCACCTGTTCAACGTCGGCCCGGGGGCCTTCAACCCGCCGCCCAAGGTCGATTCGGCGATCGTCCGCCTGGTGCCGCATGCGGTGCTGCCGCACCCGGCCAAGGACCATCGCCTGCTCGAACGGGTGGTGCGCGAGGCGTTCAACCAGCGCCGCAAGACCCTGCGCAACACCCTCAAGCAGCTGCTGCCCGCCGAGGCCATCGAGGCCGCCGGCGTGGACGGCGGTCTGCGCCCGGAACAGCTGGACCTGGCCGCCTTCGTGCGCCTGGCCGACCAGCTGGCCCTGCAGACAACGACCGAGTGAATCACTAAGCTGTTCATTACGCCGCCCGAAACCGCCGCGATGACCACACCCGACCCGCGTTACCAGATCGACGTCAGCGTCGCCACCCGCCACCTGCCCGAGCAATCGCTGCCCGAGCAGGGACGCTATGCCTTCGCCTACACCGTGACCATCCGCAACACCGGCCTGCTCGCCGCCCAGTTGCTGACCCGCCACTGGGTCATCACCGACGGCAACGCCAAGGTCCAGGAGGTGCGCGGCGCCGGCGTGGTCGGCGAACAGCCGCGGCTGGAGCCCGGCCAGAGCCACACCTACACCAGCGGCTGCGTGCTGGCCACGCCGGTCGGCAGCATGCACGGCAGCTTCGGCATGCGCGCCGACGACGGCCAGACCTTCACCGCGCCGATCCCGCCGTTCCGCCTGGCCGTGCCCGGGGCGCTGCACTGATGGCGCTGTATGCCGTCGGCGACGTGCAGGGCTGCCTGCAGCCCCTGCAGTGCCTGCTCGAGCAGGTTGCCTTCGATCCGCAACACGACCGCCTGTGGCTGGTCGGCGACCTGGTCAACCGCGGCCCGCAGTCGCTGGAGACCCTGCGCTTCCTGTTCGGCATGCGCGAGGCGGTGACCACCGTGCTGGGCAACCACGACCTGCACCTGCTGGCCGTGGCGCACAACGTCGAGCGCCTGAAAAAGGGCGACACCCTGCGCGAGATCCTCGACGCCCCGGACCGCGACGACCTGCTCGACTGGCTGCGCAACCAGCCGCTGCTGCACTACGACGAGGAGCGCCAGATCACCCTGGTGCACGCCGGCATCCCGCCGCAGTGGTCGCTGAAGAAGGCACGCAAGCGCGCCGCCGAGGTCGAGGAGGCGCTGCGCGACGATGCCCGCCTGCCACTGTTCCTCGACGGCATGTACGGCAACGAGCCGAACAAGTGGAGCAGCCAGCTGCGCGGCGTCACCCGCCTGCGCACCATCACCAACTACTTCACCCGCATGCGCTTCTGCACCGCCGACGGCCGCCTCGACCTGAAGAGCAAGGAAGGCCTGGGCACCGCGCCGAACGGCTACGCGCCCTGGTTCAGCCACCCCACCCGCAAGACCCGCGGCGAGAAGATCATCTTCGGCCACTGGGCGGCGCTGCAGGGACGCTGCGACGAACCCGGCGTCGAGGCGCTGGATTCCGGCTGCGTGTGGGGCGGCGCGCTGACCCTGCTCGACGTCGACAGCGGCGAGCGCCACACCTGCAGTTGCCACAAGGAGCAACCATGAGCGAATTCAAGCGCATCGACCCCGCCACCGCCCACCAGCTGCGCGAGAGCGGCGCCGTGGTGGTCGACATCCGCGACCCGCACAGCTTCGCCAGCGGGCACATCCCCGGCGCCCGCCACCTGGACAACCACTCGCTGGCCGACTTCATCGCCGGCGCCGACATGGACGCGCCCCTGCTGGTGGTCTGCTACCACGGCAACTCCAGCCAGAGCGCGGCCGCCTTCCTCGCTCACCAGGGCTTTGCCGAGGTCTACAGCATCGACGGCGGCTTCGAGCTGTGGCGCGCCCAGTACCCGGACCAAGTCGCCCGCCTGCCCCACGACTGATCCGCCAGGACGCACGTCACCGCGTCACCGCTTTTTTCCTGCTGCGCGCTCGGCCAAGCAGGTCTATGCTCAACGCAAAGAGTCTTCCAAAAGGGAAAGCCGGCGCACCGGCTTCCGTAAAGGCGGTACGACCATTGGGGGTCGAGTGAGGGGACCAGCAGGTTGGCGCAGCGCGCCAGCCTGTCCGTGCCCGCCCGAGGCTTCCGGTTCAGGCATCGAGCGAGGTGACGTCATGAGCATTTTCAGCCATTTCCAGCAACGCTACGAAACCACGCGCCAGGAGGAGTACTCGCTGCAGGAGTATCTCGACCTGTGCAAGCAGGACCCCATGGCCTATGCCAGCGCCGCCGAGCGCATGCTCAAGGCCATTGGCGAAGCCCAGCTGGTGGATACCTCCACCGACTCGCGGCTGTCGCGGATCTTCTCCAACAAGGTGATCCGCCGCTACCCGGCGTTCGCCGACTTCCACGGCATGGAAGACTGCATCGACCAGATCGTCGCCTACTTCCGCCACGCCGCCCAGGGCCTGGAGGAGAAGAAGCAGATCCTCTACCTGCTCGGCCCGGTGGGCGGCGGCAAGTCGTCGCTGGCCGAGAAGCTCAAGCACCTGATGGAGCACATCCCCTTCTACGCCATCAAGGGCTCGCCGGTGTTCGAGTCGCCACTCGGCCTGTTCAACCCGGACGAGGACGGCACCATCCTCGAGGAAGAGTACGGCATCCCGCGGCGCTACCTGAGCTCGATCATGTCGCCGTGGGCGACCAAGCGCCTCAACGAGTTCGGCGGCGACATCAGCAAGTTCCGCGTGGTCAAGCTGTACCCGTCGATCCTCAACCAGATCGCCATCGCCAAGACCGAGCCGGGCGACGAGAACAACCAGGACATCTCCGCACTGGTCGGCAAGGTCGACATCCGCAAGCTGGAGGAATTCCCGCAGAACGACCCGGACGCCTACAGCTACTCCGGCGCCCTGTGCCGCGCCAACCAGGGCCTGATGGAATTCGTCGAGATGTTCAAGGCGCCGATCAAGGTGCTGCACCCGCTGCTGACCGCCACCCAGGAAGGCAACTACAACAGCACCGAGGGCCTCGGCGCGATCCCCTACAGCGGGATCCTGCTGGCCCACTCCAACGAGGCCGAGTGGCACAGCTTCCGCAACAACAAGAACAACGAGGCGTTCATCGACCGCATCTACATCGTCAAGGTGCCCTACTGCCTGCGCGTGTCCGACGAGATCCGCATCTACGACAAGCTGCTGGTCAACAGCTCGCTGGCCCAGGCCCACTGCGCGCCGGACACCCTGAAGATGCTCGCCCAGTTCTCCGTGCTGAGCCGCCTGAAGGAGCCGGAAAACTCCAACATCTACTCGAAGATGCGCGTCTACGACGGCGAGAACCTCAAGGACACCGATCCCAAGGCCAAGTCGATCCAGGAGTACCGCGACGCCGCCGGCGTCGACGAGGGCATGAACGGCCTGTCGACCCGCTTCGCCTTCAAGATCCTCTCCAAGGTGTTCAACTTCGACCCTCACGAGGTGGCGGCCAACCCGGTGCACCTGCTCTACGTGCTGGAACAGCAGATCGAGCAGGAGCAGTTCCCGGCGGAAACCCGCGAGCGCTACCTGCGCTTCCTCAAGGAATACCTGGCGCCGCGCTACGTCGAGTTCATCGGCAAGGAGATCCAGACCGCCTACCTGGAGTCCTACAGCGAGTACGGGCAGAACATCTTCGACCGCTACGTGCTGTACGCCGACTTCTGGATCCAGGATCAGGAGTACCGCGACCCGGAGACCGGCGAGATCCTCAACCGCGTCGCGCTCAACGAGGAGCTGGAGAAGATCGAGAAGCCGGCCGGCATCAGCAACCCGAAGGACTTCCGCAACGAGATCGTCAACTTCGTGCTGCGGGCGCGGGCCAACAACAACGGCAAGAACCCCTCGTGGCTGTCCTACGAGAAGCTGCGCGCGGTGATCGAGAAGAAGATGTTCTCCAACACCGAGGACCTGCTGCCGGTCATCAGCTTCAACGCCAAGGGCAGCAAG
>DASQBU010000296.1:0-10019 GCA_035635035.1 Pseudomonas sp. | reverse complement strand
CCAAGAGGTAGAACAATAATGACGACCTACGCCTCGGACTACTCGACCGCTGCCGCCATGCCTACGCAAGACAGTCGCCGCACCTGGCTGACCATCGCTCTCTGTTTCACCGTCGCCCTGCTCGAGGGTATCGATTTCCAGGCTCCGGGGATCGCCGCCCCCGGCATGGCCAAGGCCTTCGCCCTGGACAAGCTGCACATGGGCTGGGTGTTCAGCGCCGGGATCCTCGGCCTGCTGCCCGGCGCGCTGATCGGCGGCTGGCTGTCCGACCGCATCGGCCGCAAGCGCGTGCTGATCGCCTCGGTCGCGCTGTTCGGCGTGTTCTCCATCGCCACCGCGCACGCCTGGGACCTCAACAGTCTGCTGGCCGCGCGCCTGATGACCGGCGTCGGTCTCGGCGCCGCGCTGCCCAACCTGATCGCTCTGTGCTCGGAGGCCGCCGGCACGCGCCTGCGCGGCACCGCAGTGAGCCTGATGTACTGCGGCGTGCCGATCGGCGCGGCGCTGGCGGCCACCATCGGCATCGCCGGCTACAGCGCCGACTGGACGGTGGTGTACTACGTCGGCGGCGTGCTGCCGCTGCTGGTGGTGCCGCTGCTGGCGTTCTGGCTGCCGGAGTCGGCGGCCTTCCGCGAGCAGCAGCAACACCGTGCCGCCGGCACCGCCGCCGCGCGCGTCCCGGTGCTTGAGGGCCTGTTCCGCAACGGCGCGGCGCTGCCCACCGTGCTGCTGTGGGGCGCCTACTTCTTCACCCTGATGGTGGTGTACATGCTGATCAGCTGGCTGCCCAGCCTGCTGGTCGGCCAGGGCTTCACCCCGGTGCAGGCCAGCTGGGTGATGTTCGCCCTGCAGATCGGCGCCGCGGTCGGCACCCTGATGCTCGGCGTGCTGCTCGAGCGCCTGTCGCCGCTGCCGATGGCCGGGCTGATCTACCTCGGCCTGCTCGCCGCGCTGGCCGCCCTCGGCATGGCCGAGGCGTTCTCCAGCATGGTGCTGGCCGGCTTCGCCGCCGGCATGTTCGCCACCGGCGGGCAGGGCGTGCTGTATGCCCTGGCGCCGCTGTTCTACCGCACCGAAGTGCGCGCCACCGGCGTCGGCAGCGCGGTGGCGGTCGGTCGCCTGGGCGCCATGAGCGGCCCGCTGGTGGCCGGGCAGATGCTCGCGCTGGGCACCGGCAGCGCCGGGGTGATGCTCGCCTCGGCGCCGGGCCTGGTGCTGGCCGGCATCGCAGTGTTCTACCTGCTCGGCCGCCGCGCGCGCCGCGACAACGCCTGAGTCGCCGCTCGACCGGCGGCCGTCCCCGGCCGCCGTTTCCTGCCGTCTTCATCGCCGCGCCGGGGGGCGCGGTGGCGGACTACAAAAACAACAAGGTAATCGACATGCTCGACACAAAACGAGTCGCGGCCCTCGCGTCCGCGCTGCTGTTTGCCCAGGGTTTCAACGCCAAGGCCGAGGCTTCCGGCTTTGTGGAGGACAGCAAGGGCAGCCTGACGCTGCGCAACTACTACTTCGATCGTGACTACAAGGGCGAGAGCAACATCTCCGCACGTCGCGAGTGGGCGCAGGGTTTCATCCTCAATCTCAAGTCGGGATTCACCGAGGGGCCGGTGGGCTTTGGCCTGGACGTGCAGGGGATGCTCGGGCTCAAGCTCGACTCCTCGGCCGACCGCGTCGGCACCGGCCTGCTGCCGACGCCGACCCGGCGTGGCGAGAAGGCGCCGGACGAGTATTCCGAGGTGGGCCTGACCGGCAAGGTGCGCTACTCGAAGACCGAGCTGAACGTCGGCACCGTGCAGCCGTTTCTGCCGATTCTGCTCAGCAGCCCGTCGCGCCTGCTCTGGCAGACCTTCCGCGGCGGCTACCTGCGCTCCCAGGATCTGGACGGCTTCAGCCTGCACGCCGGCTATCTGGACCGGATGAACCAGCGCGATTCCACCGACTACCAGAAGCTGGCCGTCTCCGCGCCCAACGGCCGTTTCAACCCGGCCGCCGAGTCGGACCGCTTCGTCTTCGCCGGCGGCGATTACACGGCGATCCCGGGGCTGACCCTGAGCTACTACCAGGCACGCCTGGAGGATATCTACCAGCAGCACTATCTGGGCGGCATCTACCAGACCAAGCTCGGTCCGGGGGACTTCAAGACCGAACTCCGCTACTTCAACAGCAGCGAAGATGGCGCCGCCAAGGCCGGTCCGGTCGACAACCAGAACATCGGTGCACTGTTCGTCTACAAGCTGGGCGGCCATCGCCTGACCACCGGCGGCATGCTGCTCAGCGGCAAGACGGCCACGCCGTACGTCGCCGGGGCGGAGGTGCATGTGGTCAGCGAGCTGGCGCTCAGCTCCGAGTTCATCAACCCGGACGAGCACAACTGGGGGGTGCGCTACGACTACGACTTCACCAGCCTCGGGGTGCCGGGCCTGACGGCCACGGCGCGCTACCTCAAGGGCACGAACATCGACCTGCCGGAGAAGTTCGGCGGCAGCGGCCTGGAGGAGAGCGAGCGCGATCTGGAGATCGCCTACGTGATCCAGTCCGGACCGCTGAAGAACGTGGGCTTCCGGGTGCGCAACGCGCTCTACCAGAACAACTTCGCGCCCAACGCCAGCTTCCGCGACGACAACGAGACGCGGATCCACATCGACTACACCCTGAAGCTCTGGTAACAAGCGCGGGCGCGCACCGCTGCCGAGGCCTTCAGTGCTCCGGGCGGTGCGCGTTGAGGCTGTCGAGCGGCAGGCTCGACAGCATGCCGCGCGAGGGCAGCCGCTCGTGCACGATGGGGGCCGCCGGGGCAGCGCCGCTGCCCAGGCGCGCCTGCAGGTAGCGCACCAGCTTCTGTTGCTGCATCGGCCCAAGCAGCAGACCGAGCTTGCTGCGGCGCCAGAGGATGTCCTCGGCGTTGCGCGCCCATTCCTCCTCGCACAGGTAGTCCACTTCGCGGGCGTACAGCCCGGCGCCGAAGTTCTCGCCCAGATCCATCAGGCAGTGCACGTCCTCCACCAACTGCCAGGCCCGGGTGCCGTAGCTGCCGGCCCAGCGCCGGGCCAGGTCCGGCGACAGCCAGCCGTGCGCATCGCACAGGTCTTCCGCCAGTTTGCTCACCGAGTCCAGCTCTTCCGCGCCGGGCAGCTTGCTGCTCGCGGTCCAGGCCGGCCGCATCTGCGGGAAGTACGGCGCCAGCTGCTCCAGGGCGCTCTCGGCCAGCTTGCGGTAGGTGGTCAGCTTGCCGCCGAACACCGACAGCAGCGGCGCGCCGTCGTGCTCGCCGCTGAGCACCAGGTGATAGTCGCGGGTGACCGCCGAGGGATTGCCGCTGGCATCGTCGTACAGCGGGCGCACGCCGGAGAAGTGGCCGACGATGTCGCGGCGGCCGATCTGCTGGCGGAAATGGGTGTTGACCACGGTCAGCAGGTAGTCGATTTCCTCGTCGCTGATGCGTACCGCCGCCGGGTCGCCGTGGTACTCGCGGTCGGTGGTGCCGATCAGGCTGAAACGCTTCTGGTAGGGCAGGACGAAGACGATGCGCCCGTCCTCGTTCTGCAGGATGTAGGCCTGCTCGCCGTCGTGCAGGCGCGGCACGACGATATGGCTGCCCTGGATCAGGCGCACGTGCTGCGCGCTCGAGCGGTGCAGGACGTCGTGGAGGAGCTGCTCGACCCAGGGGCCGGCGGCGTTGACCAGGGCGCGGGCGCGCAGCGACAGGCGGCTGCCGTCCTCGCGTTCCAGCTGCAGGTGCCACAGCCCCTTGCTGCACCGCGCGCCGATGCAGCGGGTACGCGGGTGGATGTGCGCGCCATGCTCGCGGGCGCTGATGGCGTTGGCCACCACCAGGCGGGCATCGTCGACCCAGCAGTCGGAGTATTCGAAGCCTTCCTCGATCTCGTGCTTGAGCGGGCAGCCGGGACCGAAGGTCACGTGCCGCGAGCCCGGCAGGCTGTGCCGGGCACCGAGGTGGTCGTAGAGGAACAGGCCCGCGCGGATCATCCAGGTCGGACGCAGGTGCGGCCGGTGCGGCAGGACGAAGCGTAGCGGCCGCACCAGGTGCGGCGCCATGCCCAGCAGGACCTCGCGCTCGCCGAGGGCTTCGCGCACCAGGCGGAATTCGTGGTGTTCGAGGTAGCGCAGGCCGCCGTGGATCAGCTTGCTGCTAGCCGAGGAGGTGTGGGCAGCGAGGTCGTGCTGTTCGCAGAGGAACACCGACAGGCCGCGGCCTGCGGCATCGGCGGCAATGCCGCAACCGTTGATGCCGCCACCGATCACGGCCAGGTCGTAGACCTCGGCCAGCGGTGCGGAGAAGGGCGTGGATGCTGTCATGATTGCTGAGCCTTTGGTCTTGTTGTCTTGTCCGTTGGACAGGACTGGCGACGTGGAGAGCGTGCCTCGCTGCCTTCCGGTTGGCTTTTGCGTTACCTTTTGTTTCATTCTCGACCCTTTTCGTGAACTCCACATGACTCCCGCGATAGATCTGCTGAAGAAAGTTCGAGCCGTTCACACCCTGCACAGTTACACCCACGATCCCAAGGCGCCGTCCTACGGCCTGGAGGCGGCGGAGAAGCTCGGCCTGGAGCCGGCGCGGGTGTTCAAGACGCTGCTGGCCGCCAGCGAGAAGGGCGAGCTGCTGGTGGCGGTGGTGCCGGTGGCCGGCAGCCTGGACCTCAAGGCGCTGGCCCAGGCGGCGGGGGTGAAGAAGGCGGACATGGCCGACCCGGCTGCGGCGCAGCGCGCCACCGGCTACCTGCTCGGCGGCATCAGCCCGCTGGGGCAGAAGAAGCGCCTGCGCACCTTCATCGACGAGTCGGCGCGGAATTTCCCGACGGTCTTCGTCAGCGCCGGGCGGCGCGGGCTGGAGGTGGAGCTGGCCGCCGCGGTGCTGGCGCAGCTGACCCAGGCCGGTTTTGCCGCCATCGGGCGCGGCTGAGCGCCAGCGGGGCAGGGCGGGGCAATGCAGGGCTAGGGCTTGTGGGCGGGACGGGCTCTCGGCGCCAGTCGGGGCTGGGACCGCGCCCCTCGCCTGCGGAGCAGGTCGGAGGGGCAGGACAGGCGGGCGTCAGGCGTGGGTGACGAGGAACTCGAGCAGGGCCTTCTGCACGTGCAGGCGGTTCTCAGCCTGGTCCCAGGCCACCGAGCGGGGGTCGTCGAGCAGGTCGACGCTGATTTCCTCGCCGCGGTGCGCCGGCAGGCAGTGCATGAACAGCACGCCGGGGTCGGCCAGGTCGAGCAGCTCGCGGCTGACCTGATAGGGGGCGAACAGCTTGATGCGCGCCGCCAGTTCGTCTTCCTGGCCCATCGAGGCCCACACGTCGGTGCTCACCAGGTGCGCGCCGGCCACCGCCTCGCGCGGGTCGCGCAGCAGGGTGACGCGGCCCTGGGCCTGGTCGATGAACTCCTGCTTGGGCTCGAAGCCTTCCGGGCAGGCGACCTTGAGCTGGAAGTCGAACTGCACGGCGGCCTGGGCGTAGGTGTTGCACATGTTGTTGCCGTCACCGATCCAGGCCACGGTCTTGCCCTGGATCGAGCCGCGGTGCTCGTGGAAGGTCTGCATGTCGGCCAGCAGCTGGCAGGGGTGCAGGTCGTCGGTCAGGCCGTTGACCACCGGCACCTGCGAGTTGGCGGCGAAGTCGAGGACCTTCTGGTGGGCGAAGGTGCGGATCATCACCGCATCGAGCATGCGCGACATGACGATGGCCGAGTCGCTGATCGGCTCGCCGCGGCCGAGCTGGGTGTCGCGTGGCGACAGGAAGATGGCCTGGCCGCCGAGCTGGATCATGCCGGCTTCGAACGACAGACGGGTGCGAGTCGATGCTTTCTCGAAGATCATGCCCAGCACGCGTCCCCGCAGCGGCTCGTGCAGCACATTGCGCTTGCGCAGGTCTTTCAGCTCGATACCGCGGCGGATCAGACCGGCCAGTTCCTGGGGCGTGCAATCCATCAACGAGAGGAAATGCCGAACGCTCATTAATTCACTACCTGTAGACATACCGCAGAAATGACCGGCTTGGGGCAAGGGCGGGCGAGAACTGCGGCGGGACCGCACTGTGCGGTGCTCAACAAAAAAGAAGTCGATCTTATAAGGAAATAACGCGACTGCGCAAACCGCCGCTTTGCGCCGCGAAGGTGGTCGACGGGTGAGCTTGCAGCCGCCATGTAAGGCCGAGCGTCACGCTCGGCTTTCCGTTACAATCGGCCCATCCCGCCGGTCCTGTGCCGGAACCTTCAGCCGAGGTAGACCATGGACATCATCGAAACCATCAAAGACCAGATCGCCAGCAATCCCGTCCTGCTGTACATGAAGGGCTCGCCCAACGCTCCGCAGTGCGGCTTCTCTGCCCGTGCCTCGCAGGCGGTGATGGCCTGCGGCGAGAAGTTCGCCTTCGTCGACATCCTGCAGCACCCGGAAATCCGCGCCAACCTGCCGAAGTACGCCAACTGGCCGACCTTCCCGCAGCTGTGGGTCGACGGCGAGCTGATCGGCGGCAGCGACATCATCCTCGAGCTGCACCAGAAGGGCGAGCTGCAGCCGCTGATCAAGGCGGCCGTGCACAAGGGCGAGTGATCGCTCCACCGCCTGCCGATGGTCGCGCGAAAGCCCCGGATTTTCCGGGGCTTTTTCGTTGCTGAGAGTCACTCGTCCATCTGCGACTGCAGGTAGTTCTCCAGGCCGACCTTGCCGATCAGGTCGAGCTGGGTTTCCAGCCAGTCGATGTGCTCTTCCTCGGAGTCGAGGATGCCCTGCAGCAGGTCGCGGCTGCCGTAGTCGCCGATGCTCTCGCAGTAGGCGATGGCGTCCTTGAGGTCGGGCATGGCCTTCTGTTCGAGCTTGAGGTCGCACTCGAGCATTTCCTTGGTGTTCTCGCCGATCAGCAGCTTGCCCAGGTCCTGCAGGTTGGGCACGCCCTCGAGGAACAGGATGCGCTTGATCAGCCGGTCAGCATGCTTCATCTCGTCGATCGACTCGTGGTACTCGTGCTCGCCGAGCTTCTTCAGCCCCCAGTCGTCGTACATCCGTGCGTGCAGGAAGTACTGGTTGATCGCCACCAGCTCATTGCCGAGGATCTTGTTCAGGTGCTGGATGACCTTCTTGTCGCCTTTCATGCCGGGACCCGCCTTGCCAGTGGTTGGTAGGCAGAAGTCTGGTCGGACATTGGCGGCTGTCAAATGCCCGGGGCGAAGCCGTGCGGCGCGGTTCAGTTGGTCGTGCAGGGCTGGGGATGGTTGGCGAGGGCGGCGGCGTGGTGCAGGTCGCCGAGGGTCTGGCGTACCAGCTGCTTGGCTTCGCAGGCGCACTTGCCGCACTGGGTGCCGACGCCGGTCTGCTCGCGCACCTCGCGATAGCTGCAGCAGCCCTCGTAGATGGCGTCGCGGATCTGGTGGTCGGTGACTCCCTGGCACAGACAAACGTACATGGCGCTACCTTGATCGGTTGGTCGATGGAAGCAGGCTAGGTTTGTTGAGAATTATTGTCAAATGATAGTGCTGGCCATTCGTCGTCTGCCTGGCTGGTGCGATCCGCTTGCTCCGGGCAAGAAAAAACCCGGCGATGCCGGGTTTTCGGGGAAAGGCTGGCCGAGGATCAGTCCTCGAAGTCCATCCAGCCACCCATTTCCTTCCAGCGGTTGACGATGCCGCAGAACAGCTCGGCGGTCTTCTCGGTGTCGTAGCGGGCGTTGTGCGCCTCGCGGTTGTCGAACGGGATGTCCGCTGCCTGGCAGGCCTTGGCCAGCACGGTCTGGCCGTAGGCGAGGCCAGCGAGGGTGGCGGTGTCGAAGCTGGAGAACGGGTGGAACGGGTTGCGCTTGATCCCGGTGCGCGCCACCGCTGCATTGAGGAAGCCGAGGTCGAAGCTGGCGTTGTGGCCGACCAGCACGGCGCGCTTGCAGCCGCTGGATTTGAGCGACTTGCGCACGCTCTTGAAGATCTCGCCGAGCGCCTGCTCCTCGCTCACCGCCATGCGCAGCGGATGGCCGAGCTTGATGCCGGTGAAGTCCAGCGCCGCCTGTTCGATGTTGGCGCCCTCGAACGGTTCGATGCGGAAGAACGAGGTGTGCTCGGGATAGAGCAGGCCGTCGTCGTCCATGGCGATGGTGGTCGCGGCGATCTCCAGCAGGGCGTCGGTGGCGGCGTTGAAGCCGCCGGTCTCGACGTCCACCACCACTGGCAGGAAGCCGCGGAAACGCCGCGCCATCGGCGGCTTGAAGCCGCTGCTGCTGGGTTCCTGTTCGTAGTCTTCGTAGTCGATCTGCTCGCTCATGCCTTGGCCTCCAGTACGCGCCAGTGCAGTTTCTCGCCGGCGCGCAGCGGCACCAGCTGGTGGTCGCCGAAGGCCAGCTCGGTGGGCGCCACCCAGTCCTCGCGCACCAGGGTGATGGTGTCGGCGTTGCGCGGCAGGCCGTAGAAGTCGGGGCCGAAGCAGCTGGCGAAGCCTTCCAGCTTGTCCAGCGCGCCGCGGCGGTCGAAGGCCTCGGCGTACAGCTCGATGGCGGCATAGGCGGTGTAGCAGCCGGCGCAGCCGCAGGCGGCTTCCTTGGCGTGACGGGCGTGCGGCGCCGAGTCGGTGCCGAGGAAGAACTTCGGGTTGCCGCTGGTGGCGGCATCCAGCAGGGCTTCCTGATGGATGTTGCGCTTGAGGATCGGCAGGCAATAGAAGTGCGGGCGGATGCCGCCGACCAGCATGTGGTTGCGGTTGTACAGCAGGTGGTGGGCGGTGATGGTGGCGGCGACGTTGGCCGGCGCTTCGCGCACGAACTGCGCGGCATCGGCGGTGGTGATGTGCTCGAACACCACCTTGAGGGTCGGGAAGCGCTGCACCACGCGGCTGAGGTTCTCGTCGATGAAGCGCTTCTCGCGGTCGAACACGTCGATGTCGGCGTGGGTCACCTCGCCGTGCACCAGCAGCGGCAGGCCGACCTCGGCCATCGCCTCGAGCACCGCGAAGATGTTGTCGATGCTGGTCACCCCCGAGTCCGAGTTGGTGGTGGCGCCGGCCGGGTACAGCTTGGCGGCGTGCACCAGGCCGCCGGCCTTGGCGGCGCGGACTTCCTCGGCGGTGGTCTTGTCGGTGAGGTAGAGCACCATCAGCGGCTCGAAGCGGCTGCCGGCCGGACGGGCGGCCAGGATGCGCTCGCGGTAGGCGGCGGCCTGCTCGGCATTGCGCACCGGCGGCACCAGGTTGGGCATGATGATGGCGCGGCCGAAGGTGCGTGCCGCGTCGGGCACGGTGTGCGCCAGGGCGGCGCCGTCGCGCAGGTGGATGTGCCAGTCGTCGGGACGCAGCAGGGTCAGGCGGTCGGACATGCGGGGAATTCCAGGCGGGGTGACTCGTAGAGGCACGATGCTACCGAAAAGCCGCCGGACGGTCACCCCGCACCCGGCCGGGCGGCCCGCTCCCCTGTAAATTCGCATTGTGCAAGGCTAGAATGGTTTTTTTCGTAGCAACCCCCCGTGGAGTAACGAATGGCGGACGTTAAAAAGGTAGTTCTGGCCTATTCCGGCGGCCTGGATACCTCGGTGATCCTCAAGTGGCTGCAGGACACCTACAACTGCGAAGTGGTGACCTTCACCGCTGACCTGGGCCAGGGCGAAGAAGTCGAGCCGGCCCGTGCCAAGGCTCAGGCGATGGGCGTCAAGGAAATCTACATCGACGACCTGCGCGAAGAATTCGTCCGCGACTTCGTCTTCCCGATGTTCCGCGCCAACACCGTCTACGAAGGCGAATACCTGCTGGGCACCTCCATCGCCCGTCCGCTGATCGCCAAGCGCCTGATCGAGATCGCCAACGAGACCGGCGCCGACGCCATCTCCCACGGCGCCACCGGCAAGGGCAACGACCAGGTGCGCTTCGAGCTGGGCGCCTACGCGCTGAAGCCGGGCGTCAAGGTGATCGCCCCCTGGCGCGAGTGGGACCTGCTGTCCCGCGAGAAGCTGATGGACTACGCCGAGAAGCACGCCATCCCGATCGAGCGCCACGGCAAGAAGAAGTCGCCGTACTCCATGGACGCCAACCTGCTGCACATCTCCTA
>DASQBU010000295.1:0-7499 GCA_035635035.1 Pseudomonas sp. | reverse complement strand
GGTTGGAGTTCGAGCAGGTCGGCGGCCAGCTGGGCGGCCTCGTCCTGCACGCTGACCCGCCCTTCGGCAAAGCCCGGCAGGCCGGTGACGTCGCAGGGCGCGGCCAGCTGCACGCCGTCGCGGCTGAACGGGCAGGCCTTGGCCGCGATGCCGGCGGCGGCCAACTCGGCCAGGTAGGCGTCGCGCGAGCCGTGGCGGCGGTTGACTCGCAGGGTCAGCGGCGGGTGGCTGTTGTTGGCGGCGCAGATCGCTTCCCAATCGGCCGGCCAGTGCGCCTTGAGCGCCTTCTGCAGCCAGCGCGGATGGGCGGTGCGTGCCGCCGGGTCGCGTTCCAGTTCGGCGAGCAGCGCCGCGCCCTCGCGCTGCACGCGGCGCAGCACGGCGTTGAGCAGGCCCTTGGCCGAGGACTTCTTCAGCTGGTCGGCGCAGCCGACCGTCTCGCTGATCGCCGCGTGGGCAGGGATGCGCGTGTAGAGCAGCTGGTAGAGGCCGACCAGCAGCAGCGCCTCGAGGTCCTTGTCGGCGGCCTTGAACGGCTTCTGCAGCAGCTTGTCGGCGAGCAGGGCCAGGCGCGGCTGCCAGCGCGCGGCGCCGAAGGCCAGCTCCTGGGTCAGCGCGCGGTCGCGCGGCTCGACCTTGTCCAGCTGCGCCGGCAGCGCGCTGCCCAGCGAGGCCTTGCCGGCGAGCACGGCGCCGAGGGCGCGGGCGGCGGCCAGCCGCGGGTTGACGGCCATCAGACCAGCACCAGGCCGGGGGCGAACTGCTCGCGGCGGCTGTTGTACAGCTCGGCGAAGCCCAGCGGCTTGCCGCCCGGCAGCTGCAGGCGGGTCAGGCGCAGCGCGCCGCTGCCGCAGGCCACGGTCAGGCCGTCGCGGCTGGCGGCGAGGATGGTGCCGGGCGCGCCCTGCCCCTCGCCCAGCTCGGCGGCGTAGACCTTGAGCGCGGCCTCGCCGAGGCTGGTGTGGCACACCGGCCAGGGATTGAAGGCGCGCACCAGGCGCTCCAGCTCCGCGGCCGGGCGGCTCCAGTCGAGGCGCGCCTCGTCCTTGTTCAGCTTGTGCGCATAGTTGGCCTGCGCGTCGTCCTGCACCTCGCCGGCCAGGCTGCCGGCGGCCAGTTGCGGGATGGCCTCGACCACCGCGGCGGCGCCCAGCGCGGCCAGGCGGTCGTGCAGGCTGCCGCCGGTGTCGTCGGCGCCGATCGGCGTGCGCACCTTGAGCAGCATCGGCCCGGTGTCGAGGCCGGCCTCCATGCGCATCACGGTGACGCCGGACTCGGCGTCGCCGGCCTGCACCGCGCGCTGGATCGGCGCGGCGCCGCGCCAGCGCGGCAGCAGCGAGGCGTGGCTGTTGATGCAGCCCAGGCGCGGGATGTCGAGCACCGCCTGCGGCAGGATCAGCCCGTAGGCCACCACCACCAGCAGGTCCGGTTGCAGCGCGGCCAGTTCGGCCTGCGCCGCCGGGTCGCGCAGGGTGGCCGGCTGGAGCACGGGGATGCCGTGGGCGACGGCCAGCTGCTTGACCGGGCTGGCCATCAGCTTCTGGCCGCGGCCGGCCGGGCGGTCGGGCTGGGTGTACACCGCCACCGGGGCGAGGCCGGCGTCGAGCAGGGCCTGGAGGTGGACGGCGGCGAATTCCGGGGTACCGGCGAAGACGATGCGCAGGGGCTGGCTCATGGGTTCTCGCTGAAGAAAAAAGGCTTGCCGCGGGCAAGCCTTCCGGTGGATCAGGAGTGTTGCTGGCGATGCTGTTTTTCCAGCTTCTTCTTGATGCGGTCGCGCTTGAGGCTGGACAGGTAGTCGACGAACAGCTTGCCGTTGAGGTGGTCGCACTCGTGCTGGATGCACACCGCGAGCAGGCCCTCGGCGATTTCCTCGAACGGCTGGCCGTCGCGGTCCAGCGCCTTGATCCGCACGCGCAGCGGGCGGTCGACGTTCTCGTAGAAGCCGGGCACCGACAGGCAGCCTTCCTGGTAGGGACCGAGTTCCTCGGTCAGCACTTCCAGCTCGGGGTTGATGAACACCCGCGGCTCGCTCTTGTCCTCGGACAGATCCATCACCACCAGGCGCTTGTGCACGTTGACCTGGGTGGCCGCCAGGCCGATGCCGGGGGCGGCGTACATGGTCTCGAACATATCGTCGATCAGCGACCGCAGGGCGTCGTCCACCGCGGCCACCGGCTTGGCGAGGGTGCGCAGCCGGGGATCGGGGAATTCGAGAATGTTCAGGATCGCCATATGCGTTTGTGATGCACTTGTGGAATAAATCGAAAACCGGCTGATAAGATGCCCGGCAGCTCGAAAAACGGCCTGAAACCGCGGATTTCGCCGGCCAGCGCACGTTTCGTGTATCGGCACATGATAAAGGGATTCACCGCATGAGGAAAACATTCGTCGCCCTGCTGCTGATGGCGGCTGGCGGCCTGGCCCAGGCCGAAGTCCAGCTCAAGGACGGCCACCCGCAGAACTACACCGTGGTGCGCGGCGATACCCTCTGGGACATCTCCGGCAAGTTCCTGAAGCAGCCGTGGAAGTGGCGGGAGATCTGGCAGGTCAATCCGCAGGTGCAGAATCCCAACCTGATCTACCCGGGCGACGTGCTCAGCCTGACCTACGTCGACGGCCAGCCGCGCATCATGGTCAACCGCGGCGAGTCGCGCGGCACCATCAAGCTGTCGCCCAAGGTGCGCAGCACGCCGATGGCCGAGGCGATCCCGACCATCCCGCTGGAGAAGGTCAACAGCTTCCTGCTCAGCAACCGCATCGTCGACCGCGAGGCCGAGCTGACCCAGGCCCCGTACATCGTCGCCGGCAATGCCGAGCGGGTGGTCAGCGGCGCCGGCGACCGCATCTACGCGCGCGGCCAGTTCGCCGGCGGCCAGCCGGTCTACGGGCTGTTCCGCCAGGGCAAGGCCTATACCGACCCGCAGACCGGCGAGCTGCTCGGCATCAACGCCGACTACATCGGCAGCGGCGAGGTGGTGGCCGAGGAAGGCGACATCGCCACCCTCAACCTGACCCGCACCACCCAGGAAGTGCGCATCGGCGACCACCTGCTGCCCACCGAGGAGCGCGCGATCAGCTCCACCTTCCAGCCCAGCGAGCCGACCGGCAAGGTCGACGGCCTGATCATCGACGTGCCGCGCGGCGTGACCCAGATCGGCCAGCTCGACGTGGTGACCCTCAACAAGGGCCGCCGCGACGGCCTGAGCGAGGGCAACGTGCTGGCCATCTACAAGACCGGCGAAACCGTGCGCGACCGGATCAGCGGCGAGTCGGTCAAGGTGCCGGACGAGCGCGCCGGCCTGCTGATGGTGTTCCGCACCTACGACCGGCTCAGCTACGGCCTGGTGCTCAACGCCAGCCGTTCGCTGGCGGTGCTCGACAAGGTGCGCAACCCGTAACCGTCGGCAAGCGTCCCGGCCGGATCGACAACGCCCCCGCTTGCGGGGGCGTTGTCTTTTGCGCGCCGGCGTCCTAGGCTCTGCGGCTGCCCTCCTGCCCGATCAAGGACGATCGTCATGCCGCACCCCGCCGCCCTGCCCCCGGCCGAACTGGAAGCCCGCCTGCGCCTGCACGCCCTGCCGGAAGTCGGGCCGCGGCGCTTTCGCCAGTTGCTCGCGGCCTTCGGCTCGGCCAGCGCCGCGCTGAGCGCCCCGGCGGCCGCCTGGCGCGCCCTCGGCCTGCCGGAGGTGTGCGCCGTGGCGCGGCGCAGCGCCGGGGTGCGCGAACAGGTGACGGCCAGCCTGGCCTGGCTGGAGCGCCCGGACCGCCACCTGCTGTGCCATGACGCCCCGTGCTACCCGGCGCTGCTCGCCGAGCTGGGCGACGCCCCGCCGCTGCTGTTCGTCGCCGGCGAGCCGGCGCTGCTCGAGCGCCCGCAACTGGCCATGGTCGGCAGCCGCCAGGCCAGCCGGCCGGGGCTGGACACCGCGGCGCGCTTCGCCCACAGCCTGGCCGGCGGCGGCTTCGTGGTCACCAGCGGGCTGGCGCTGGGCATCGACGGCGCCGCCCATCTCGGCGCCCTGGAGGCCGGCGGCGCCACCGTGGCGGTGCTCGGCACCGGCCTCAAGTGCCTGTACCCCAAGCGCCACAGCGGCCTGGCCCAGCGCATCGTCGCCGAGGGCGGCGCGCTGGTTTCCGAGCTGCCGCTCGACGCCGCGCCGCATCCGAGCAACTTCCCGCGGCGCAACCGGATCATCAGCGGCCTGGCCCTCGGCGTGCTGGTGGTCGAGGCCAGCCCGTCGAGCGGCTCGCTGATCACCGCGCGGCTGGCCGCCGAACAGGGTCGCGAGGTGTTCGCCATCCCCGGCTCGATCCACCATCCCGGCGCGCGCGGCTGCCACCAGCTGATCCGCGAGGGCGCCCAGCTGGTGGAAACGGTGGACGACATCCTTGGCGCGCTGCGCGGTTGGCAGCGCGTGGCGCCCGCCGCGGCGGCCAACGACGCCGCGCCGCCTGGCGGCGACCACCCGCTGCTCGCCCTGCTGCGCGCCGCGCCGCAGAGCAGCGAGGCGCTGGCGCTGAGCAGCGGCCTGGCGCTGCCCGAGCTGCTCGCCCAGCTCACCGAGCTGGAGCTGGACGGGCGCATCGCCTGTGACAACGGCTGCTGGGTGTGCTGCTAAACTGCGCGCGATTTCCGAGCGTGGAGGTAGGCGATGAGCAGTGAGTGGCAAGTGCGGCAGGCGGCGCGGACGGTGGTGGCGGGCGGGGTGATCGCCTATCCCACCGAGGCGGTGTGGGGGCTGGGCTGCGATCCGTGGAACGCCAGCGCGGTGCAGCGCCTGCTGGCGCTCAAGGCGCGGCCGATGGACAAGGGCCTGATCCTGGTCGCCGCCGACATCGCCCAGTTCGACTTCCTGCTCGCCGACCTGCCGGCGGCCTGGCGCGCGCAGCTCGAGCAGAGCTGGCCGGGACCGAACACCTGGCTGGTGCCGCACCAGGACCGCCTGCCGGGGTGGATCACCGGCCGCCATGCCAGCGTGGCGCTGCGGGTCAGCGACCATCCGCTGGTGCGCGCGCTGTGCGCGCTGACCGGGCCGCTGGTGTCCACCTCGGCCAACCCCGCCGGGCGCCCGGCGGCGCGCTCGCGGCTGCGCGTCGAGCAGTACTTCGGCGGCTGTCTCGACGGCGTGCTCGGCGGCGCGCTGGGCGGGCGGCGCAATCCCAGCCTGATTCGCGACCTGCGCAGCGGCGCGGTGGTGCGCCCGGCGTAGGCACCGGTGGCGGATCGCCAGCCGCAACGCCCCATGGTAAAACCTGCGCCGGTCAGGCAGACGGGAGGCGAGAACGAGCCATGGATCCGCGCGTTGCAAAGGTCATTCAGTCCATCGAGTCGATCATCCACCACGTCGCCGACGATCAGGCGCGCGCCGACCTCAGCGTGCAGCGGCTGGCCGACGAGGTCGGCCTGACCCGTTTCCACCTGCAGCGGCTGTTCAAGCGCGATACCGGGGTGACGCTGCGCGACTTCCTGCAGGGGCTGTTGCTGGACAAGGCCGCGGTGCGGGTGCGCCTCACCCGCGAAAGCCTGGTGTCGATCGCCCTCTCCCTGGGCTTCGGCAGCCAGCAGGCGTTCACCCGCGCCTTCACCCGGCGCTGGGGCATGTCGCCGCGCCAGCTGCGCACCTGCCCGGCGGAGGCGCTCGGCGCGCCGGCCCATGAGCATCCCGGCCCCCTGGAGGGCGAGCCGATCCCGGCGCGCATCGCCTGGCACGGCGCGCGCTGCCTGTGGGCGGTGCGTTACGTCGGCCCCTACCCGCTGGTCCCGCAGCGCTGGCAGGACTTCCGGCGGCGCCTGGCCGAGGCCGGGTTGCCCGCCGCTGGACCGTTCTTCGGCATGATCTACGACGACCCGCAGTTCACGCCGCCCGAGCGCACCCGCTATGCCTGCGCCATCGCCGCGCCGGATGCGCGGCAGGAGCCGCCGGCGGGCTGGTACCGGATCGAGATGGGCGCCTCGCGCTACGTGCAGTTCTCGCTGCACTGCAACTACATGGAGGGGCATGCCCGCCTGCGCCCGCGCGTCCTCGGCTGGCTGGTGCAGAGCGGCGAGGCGTTCGGCCAGGCGGGGGCGTTCGAGCTCTACCGGGCGCTGCCCGGCGGCGCCCCGGCGCAGGCCCAGTACATGGAGCTGCACTGCTCGCTGGCCGGCTGAGGCGCGCGGCTTCCTGCCGCGCGGCCGGCCGCTGTCGGCGCCCTTACGCGGCCAGCCGCTCCTTGAGCTCGGCCAGCGCTTCGCGCAGCACCGGGGCGACCGGAACGCCGCGTTGCGTGAGCAGCTCGCCCAGCGCGTGGTAGTGGTCGAGCAGGGCCGCGCCGTCGTTGCCGAGGTGGCCGGGGGCGTGCCGCTGCTGCAGCTCGTCCAGCAGGCAGCGGACCTCGTGGAGGACGTCGCAGGCCGTGACCAGCAGCGAATCGGCGGCGCTCTCGGCCAGATGGCGGGCCAGCCCGTCCGCGCGGGCGGCGCGGGGCACGCCGCAGTCGAGCACCATGCGCAGCACGCGGGCGCCGAACTGGCGGTTGATCGGCGAGGCGTGCCGCGGACCGGCGACGCGGATCACCTCGTGCAGCATGGCGGCGGCGGCCTGCTCCTCGTCGCCGCCGTACTCCAGCACCAGCGTGCTGACCGCCAGGGGATGGGCGAGCCGGGCGTGACCGCCGTGGATGTGGGCGGCGTAGCCGAAGGCGCGGGTCAGCGGGCCGCCGCCGGGGGCTGCCGGCCGCGCGGCTAGACGCTCGAGGCTCATTTGCGCAGCCGGGCCCAGCCGCGGAGGCTGAAGAACCGGCCGCTGTCGCCCAGCACGGCAAAGCGCGTGGCGCGCCAGGCGGCGCTGGGGCTGCTGCAGCCGAGCTTGCGCGCCTTGCCGTAGGCCCAGGCCCAGTGGCGGATGAGCTCCGGCGGCCGGCGGGTGCCGGCATGCCGGAAGGTCGGTGGGGTATCGGTCGGATTGTCGGTCGGGTTGGGCATGGAGGCCACCGTGGCTTCGGCAGAGGCGCGGGTAGCGGACGGGCGCCCGCTCGGGATTGGCGATCGGGCGCAGTCTAGCCAGGCGTGTGGCGGCGAATTTAACCGATTGTGACCTGGGCGGCGCTTTTCGCGCCGCGGCGGCCCGGGCTGCTTGGCTCGCGGGGCGCGCGGCCATGGTCCCTGTCTGCCGCGCTCCCCGGCTGCCGGCAACGGCTCGAGCCGCCGGGGCGTCCGGTAGCCGGCTCAGGGCAGCAGGATGGTCGAGCCGGTGGTCTGCCGCGCGGCCAGGGCGACCTGCGCCTGGCCGGCGTCGGCCAGCGCGTAACGCTGGCCGATGTCCACCTGCAGGGTGCCGTCGGCGATCAGCGCGTACAGCTCGGCGGCCATCGCGCGCAGGCGCTCCGGGGTGTCGGCGTAGCCGGCCAGGGTCGGCCGGGTGACGTACAGGCAGCCCTTCTGCGCCAGCACGCCGAGGTTGACCCCGGTGACCGGCCCGGAGGCGTTGCCGAAGCTGACCAGCAGGCCGCGCTTG
>DASQBU010000294.1:0-1898 GCA_035635035.1 Pseudomonas sp. | reverse complement strand
GAAGGCGTCGCGGTCCAGCCCGCAGCGCTCGGCGTCGATGCGCAGGATGAACAGGTGCCAGGCGTGGCGCTGCGGGTGGCCGGGCAGGCCCAGCGGTTCCACCGGCAGGTGCGCCAGGCGCTCCAGGTAGCGCTCGGCCAGCTCGGCGCGGCGCGCGTTGAGCGCGTCCAGGCGCCTGAGCTGGACCAGGGCGATGGCCGCGTTGATGTCGGTGAGGTTGTACTTGAAGCCGGGTTCGATCACCTGGGCCTGCGGCTTGCGGCCCTGGCTGACGCGGTCGAAGGCGTCGGCGCCGAGACCGTGGAACTTCAGCCGGCGCACCCGCTCGGCCAGGGCGTCGTCGTCGGTGACCAGCATGCCGCCCTCGGCGCAGGTCAGGTTCTTGATCGCGTGGAAGGAGAAGATCGCCGTGCCCCGCGCGCCGACCGGATGGTCGCGATACCAGGTGCCGACGGCGTGGGCGGCGTCCTCGATCACCGGGAGGCCGTGGCGGGCGGCGAGGGCGTACAGCGGGTCGAGGTCGAAGGCGGCGCCGGCGTAGTGCACCGGAATGATCGCCCGGGTGCGCGGGGTGATGGCGGCCTCGATGCGTGCGGCGTCGCTCATCAGGGTGTCGCGGTCGACGTCGACGAATACCGGCGTGGCACCGAGCAGGCAGATCAGGTTGACGGTGGACACCCAGGTCTGGGCCGGGGTGATCACCTCGTCGCCGGGGCCGATGCCCAGCGCCAGCAGGGCGACGTGCATGCCGCCGGTGGCCGAGGCCAGCGCCACGGCGTGGCGGCAGCCGAGGTACTCGGCGAAGCGCTGCTCCAGCTCCTGGCTCTTCGGCCCGGTGGTGATCCAGCCTGAGCGCAGGACTGCGCCGACCGCTTCGATTTCCTCCTCGCCGATGCTCGGACGGGAGAAGGGCAGATAGGCTTCCATGGCCGCGCCTCGCTTGTTATGAATTGGCAATATGCCAAATCAGCATAGACGACCAATTCTTAAAGAACGCTGACAGTAGGGGGCATTCTGCGACGGCGTTCGCAGTGGCTGGGCGGGACGAGCCGGTGCCCTGGAGGCACGACGTCGGTGGCGGGGCGCGGGGGGCGGAGGTGGGCGTGCCGGGCGGCAGGGAAGACGGGTTGGCTTGGTCGCGGGGCGGCGGCGGGCGCGCATCGCACGCCCGCCGATGCCGTCAGTGGTGCTCGCGGGTGGCGCGGAACTTCACTTCCGGCCAGCGCTCTTCCATCAGGCTGAGGTTGACGCGGGTCGGCGCCAGGTAGGTCAGGTGGCCACCGCCGTCGACGGCGAGGTTCTCGTAGGCCTTGTCCTTGAACTCCTTGAGCTTCTTCTCGTCGCCGCACTCGATCCAGCGCGCCGACCAGACGTTGATCGCCTCGTAGGCGCACTCGACCTTGTATTCCTCCTTGAGGCGGCTGGCCACCACGTCGAACTGCAGCACGCCGACCGCGCCGAGGATGATGTCGTTGTTGCGCTCGGGGAAGAACACCTGGGTGGCGCCTTCCTCGGCCAGCTCCTGCAGGCCCTGGCGCAGCTGCTTGGACTTCAGCGGGTCCTTCAGGCGCACGCGGCGGAACAGTTCCGGGGCGAAGTGCGGGATGCCGGTGAAGCCCAGCGCCTCGCCTTCGCTGAAGGTGTCGCCGATCTGGATGGTGCCGTGGTTGTGCAGGCCGATGATGTCGCCGGCGTAGGCCTCCTCGAGCATCTCGCGCTCGCTGGAGAAGAAGGTCAGCGCGTCGGCGATCTTCAGATCCTTCTTGATCCGCACGTGGCGCATCTTCATGCCCTTCTCGTACTTGCCCGAGCAGATGCGCATGAAGGCGATGCGGTCGCGGTGCTTGGGGTCCATGTTCGCCTGGATCTTGAACACGAAGCCGCTGAACTTCTCCTCG
>DASQBU010000293.1:0-15792 GCA_035635035.1 Pseudomonas sp. | reverse complement strand
GCCAGCTGGACAAGCTGCAGCGCCTGCTCGAGCTGAAGAATGAGCAACTGGCCAAGCTGCAGGGCGGCCTGGCTGCCGATGCCCAGGCCAAGCCTGGCGCAGTTGCGCCGGTCGCGGCTCCGCTGCCGGTGGCCCCGGTCGAGTCCCTGCCTGCCCAACCGGCAGCTCCGACTCCTGCGGCGAATACTGCGGCACCGGCAGCGGCACCAGCAGCGGCAGCAGCGCCGGCCCCGGCAGCGGCTCCTGCTCCGGCGGCGGAAGCTGCCGCTCCTGCGCCGGCCGCCGCCCCGGCTGCTGATGGCGCCGCCGCTGCTCCGGCTGCGGCACCGGCCGGTGCCGCGAGTGCGCCGAGCGAGCCCGCCGCTCAACCGCAACCGGTCGCTGCACCAGCGCCGGCGGCAGCCAAACCTGCACCGGCCAAGCCGGTCGTGGCTCCGGAACCGGTCTACGAGCCGAGCCTGCTCGATGACATCATGGCCAATCCGCTGTTGCTGGCGGCTGCAGGGGGCGTCCTGGCGTTGCTGGCCGGCCTGGGGGTGGTCAAGTCGCGGCGCAAAGCGCAGAAGGCGGTTGCGGAGGAGGCCGAGCTGTTCCAGCAGCCGGACCTGCCGGAGGCGCAGCCCGATTTCACCCCGGTCGCCGGTCTGTCGGCGCAAGCGGAAGGCGAGGGACATGAACCTTTGCGGGCTGCGCCGCGCAGCGCCGACCCGCTGGCCGAGGCCGAGACCTACAGCAGCTACGGCCGTTTCACCCAGGCGGCCGAGGTGCTGCGCAATGCCCTGAACGACGAGCCGCAACGCACCGATCTGCGCCTGAAGCTGATGGAGGTTTGTGCCGAGATGGGCGACCGCGATGGTTTCGTCCGTCAGGAGGCCGAGCTGGGCGAAATCGGTGGGGCTCAGCCGCAGATCGACCAGTTGCGCGCACGTTACCCGCAGATCCTCGCCACGGGGGCGGCCATTGCTACCGGCGCCGCCCTGGCTGGCGAGCCGGAAGAAAAGGTGGCGCCAGCAGCGGCCGCCGAAGTCGAGCCGGTTGAGGAGTTTTCTTTCGATGACTTCACCCTCGACGACCTGTCCCTCGATGCCGTGCCGGCCGCTGCACCGCTGGCTGCCGGTGGCGCGGTCGCTGGCGGAGACGAAGATTTCGATCTGAGCCTCGACGATCTGGAGGCCGAGCTCGAGCGCGAGCTGGCGGCCAATCCGGCTGCGGCCGTCGAGGCGCCGCTGCAGCTCGACGAACTGACCCTGGACGATCTGGGCAGCGATTTCGCCAGTGCCGAGTCGAAACCCGCCCTTGGGCAGGAGCAAGATCTGCTCGCCGTCGAGGATGCGCCGCTGGCGAAGGCGGCGGACGATCTGGATTTTGATCTGGATCTGGAACTGGGCCTGGATGCAGCACCGGTTGTCCCCCAAGCCCAGGCGGAAGATGAGCTGCTGGCCGAGCTGGACCAGCTGACGCTGGACGACACGCCCATGACTCAGGCGGCGTCGACACCCGCCGGCAGCGACGATTTCGCCTTCGAACTGGACGACCTGCAGTTGCCGGCTGGCGCCCCGCAGGCCCAGGCTGAGGACGCGCTGCTGGCCGAGCTGGACCAGCTGGCGCTGGAGGATGCGCCTGTGACGCAGGCGGCGTCGGCATCCGCCGGCAGCGACGATTTCGCCTTCGACCTGGATGACCTGCAGTTGCCGGCGAGCGACGCGGCGCCGGTCGCCCCGCAGGCCCAGGCCCAGGCCGAGGAGGAGTTCCTGCTGGATCTGCCTGACCTGGATCTCGCCGAGTCCACCGTTGCGCCGGTTGCCCAGGGGCAGGCCGAGCCGGAGGCGGACGCGCTGCCGGGGCTGGACGATCTGGAGCTGGATCTGCAGACCCTGAACGCCGGGGATGCGGAGCAGGATCTGGATGCCGCATTCGACGACTTCCTCGCCCAGGCCGAGCTGCCTGAGGTGAGCCCGGCGCCGGCGGTAGCCCCGATGGCCGCTGCGGAGGCGGCGCCCGAGTTGCCGGCGCTGACCGGCAGCGAGGATTTCGACTTCCTGGCCGACTCCGACGAAACCGCCACCAAGCTGGATCTGGCGCGCGCCTACATCGACATGGGCGATGCCGACGGGGCCCGCGACATCCTCGACGAGGTGCTCAAGGAAGGTAATGCCAGCCAGCAGCAGGAAGCTCGCGAGATGCTGGGGCGCATCGCCTGAGCATGACGGTTCAACCTGCAGTGCCAGCGGCAGCCGAAGTGGCTGCCGCTGGCGTTTCCAGAATTGCCCTTGGCGTGGAGTACAAGGGTGCCCGTTACCGCGGCTGGCAGCGCCAGGAGCCTGGCGTGCCTTCGGTGCAGGAGGCGCTGGAGAAGGCCCTGTCGAAGGTCGCCGCCGAGCCGGTGTCGGTGATCTGCGCCGGGCGTACCGATGCAGCGGTGCATGCCAGTGGCCAAGTGGTGCATTTCGACACCGCGGTCGAGCGGCCGCTCAAGGCCTGGGTCATGGGCACCAACGCCAACCTGCCGGGCGACATCAGCGTGACCTGGGCGCGGCCGATGCCGGCGCATTTCCATGCGCGCTTCTCGGCCGTGGCTCGGCGCTATCGCTACGTCATCTACAACGATCCGGTGCGCCCGGCCCATCTGGCCGAGGAAATCACCTGGAACCATCGGCCGCTGGACGTGGCGCGCATGCGCGAGGCGGCCCGCGCGCTGGTCGGCACCCACGACTTCACCTCGTTCCGCGCGGTGCAGTGCCAGGCCAAGTCGCCGATCAAGACCCTGCACCACCTGCGGGTGGTCGAGCACGGGCGCTTCATCGTGCTGGATGTGCGCGCCAATGCCTTCCTGCATCACATGGTGCGCAACATCGCCGGGGTGCTGATGAGCATCGGTGCCGGCGAGCGCGAGCCGCAGTGGGTGGGCGAGATCCTCGCGGCGCGCGATCGGCGCAGTGGCGGGGTGACGGCGCATCCGTACGGTCTCTATCTGGTCCAGGTCGAGTATCCGGAGGAGTTCCAGTTGCCGTCGCGCTACCTGGGGCCGCATTTCCTGTCGGCGCTGGACGACTAGCCGGGCGGCTGACGGCCCGGCGGGCTTTTGCTACCATCCCGGCTTTTCCGCAAGAGGAACAGGCGTTGCCAGTCGTTCGCAGCAAGATCTGCGGGATTACCCGTGTCGAGGATGCCCTGCTCGCCGCCGAGGCCGGCGCCGATGCGATCGGTCTGGTGTTCTACGCCAAGAGTCCGCGCGCGGTCGATGTGCGCCAGGCGCGGGCGATAGTCGCGGCGCTGCCGCCGTTCGTCACCTCGGTCGGCCTGTTCGTTAATGCTTCGCGCTGCGAAGTGAACGAGATCCTCGATGCGGTGCCGCTGGACCTGCTGCAGTTCCATGGCGACGAGACCGCCGCCGACTGCGCCGGCTTCCACCGTCCGTACGTCAAGGCGCTGCGCGTGCGGCCGGGCGACGACGTGCGGGCGCGCTGCGCCGAATTTCCCCAGGCGGCGGGTATCCTGCTGGACACCTTCGTGCCCGGCGTGCCTGGCGGTACCGGGGAAGCCTTCGACTGGTCGCTGGTGCCGGAAGATCCGGGCTGCCCGATCATCCTCGCCGGCGGCCTGACCGCGGAGAATGTCGGCGCGGCGATCCGCCAGGTGCGCCCCTGGGCGGTGGATGTCAGCGGCGGCGTCGAGGCGAGCAAGGGCGTCAAGGATGCCGCCAGGGTGCGGGCCTTCGTCGCGGCGGTGCGCGGCAGCTGAGGCGGGCATGTGACGGCTGCCGCCATCGGGCCGTCCACTAGCACTACGGTGCCGTCGGGCGGGTTCCCGGCGGCCCAGGATTTATCGCGTGACGGCGCTGCGGCGGCCGCGCGCACCATGGTTGCGAGCGATGCGGAGCAAGTCGCGCCGGCAGCGGGGCTGCCGGGCGAGCCGCTTCGGACTGCGACCCCATCGTGAATCTGCTCGAGGACCTGTGCGGCACGCGGTGCACGCCGGTTCGGGCCTACGGAGAACACTGCATGAGCAACTGGCTGGTAGACAAACTGATCCCCTCGATCATGCGTTCCGAGGTGAAGAAAAGCACGGTGCCCGAGGGCCTCTGGCACAAGTGCCCGTCCTGCGATGCGGTGCTCTACCGGCCGGAGCTGGAAAAGACCCTGGATGTCTGCCCCAAGTGCGACCACCACATGCGCATCAATGCGCGCACGCGGCTGAACTTCTTCCTCGATCCGGAAGGTCGCGAGGAAATCGGCGCCGAACTGGAGCCGGTGGATCGGCTCAAGTTCCGCGACAGCAAGAAGTACAAGGACCGCCTGAGCGCCGCGCAGAAGGACACCGGCGAGAAGGACGCGCTGATCGCCATGAGCGGCACCCTGCAGGGCTTGAGCGTGGTCGCCTGCGCCTTCGAGTTCTCCTTCATGGGCGGTTCCATGGGCTCCATCGTCGGTGAGCGCTTCGTGCGCGCCGCCAACGTCGCCCTGGAAAAGCGTTGCCCGCTGATCTGCTTCTCCGCCTCGGGCGGTGCACGCATGCAGGAGGCGCTGATCTCCCTGATGCAGATGGCCAAGACCTCCGCGGTGATCGCCCGTCTGCGCGAGGAAGGCATTCCCTTCGTCTCCGTGCTGACCGACCCGGTCTACGGCGGCGTGTCGGCCAGTCTGGCCATGCTCGGCGACGTCAACGTCGCCGAGCCGCGCGCGCTGATCGGTTTCGCCGGCCCGCGGGTCATCGAGCAGACCGTGCGCGAGAAGCTGCCGGAAGGCTTCCAGCGCAGCGAGTTCCTCCTCGAGCACGGCGCCATCGACATGATCATCCCGCGCGCCGAGCTGCGCCCGCGCCTGGCCCGCCTGCTGGCCCAGCTGACCCACCAGGCTTCCCCGGTCGCGGCCAGCGCATGACCCGCAGCCTCGCCGACTGGCTGAGCTACCTCGAGCAGCTGCACCCCGTGGCCATCGACATGGGGCTGGAGCGTGCCCGCGAGGTGCTGCAGCGCCTCGCGCTCGGCCGGATTGCGCCGCGCGTGATCACGGTGACCGGCACCAACGGCAAGGGCTCGACCTGTGCCTTCCTCGCCAGCCTGCTGCGTAGCAGCGGGCTGCGCGTCGGCGTGTACAGCTCGCCGCACCTGCTGCGCTACAACGAGCGGGTGCAACTGCCGGAAGGCGAGGCCAGCGATGCGGCGCTCTGCGAGGCGTTCGCCGCCGTCGAGGCGGCGCGCGGCGACATTTCGCTGACCTATTTCGAGATGGGCACCCTGGCTGCCTTCTGGCTGTTCGCTCGCTCGGCGCTGGACGCCGTGGTGCTCGAGGTCGGCCTCGGCGGCCGGCTGGATGCGGTCAATCTGCTCGACGCCGACCTCGCGGTGGTGACCAGCATCGGCGTCGACCATGTCGAGTGGCTGGGCGACAGCCGCGACAGCGTCGCCGTCGAGAAGGCCGGGATCTTCCGTGCCGGCAAGCCGGTGCTGTGCGGCGATCTCGAGCCGCCGCCGGTGCTGCTCGAGCAGGCCCGTCAGCTGGGCTGTCCGCTCCGGCTGCGCGGCCGCGACTTCGATCTCGCCTGCGGCGAGCAAGGCTGGCACTGGCGCGGGCTGTCCGCCGCCGGGCAGGCGCTGGAACTGCACGACCTGCCGCTGCTCGATCTGCCGCTGGAGAATGCTGCCCTGGCGCTGCAGGCCTTCGCCTGCCTCGACCTGCCCTGGCAGCCGGCACGGCTGCTCGCGGCACTGGCGCAGACGCGCATCGCCGGTCGCCTGGAGCGGCGCACCCTGCGCTGGCAGGGGCGCATCCTGCAGCTGCTGCTCGACGTCGGCCACAACCCCCATGCCGCCGAATACCTGGCCCGGCGCCTGGCGCAGCGGTCGCCGCGCGGCCGCCGCCTGGCGGTGTTCGGTCTGCTGGGCGACAAGGAACTGGACGGCGTCATCGCGCCGCTGCAGGGGCTGATTGCCGAGTGGGCGGTGGCGCCGCTGCCGAGTCCGCGCAGCCGCAGCGCCGAGGAACTGCAGGCGGCGCTGCGCGGGCGGGGCGCGAGCGTGGCCGCCTGGCCATCGGTGGCGGCCGCCCTCGAGGCCGTGGCCGAGCAGGCGACGGCGGATGACGAGATTCTGGTGTTCGGCTCGTTCTACTGCGTCGCCGATGCCCTGCTCTGGCTGGCGCAGCACGCCCAGCCCGGCGGCGAGAGATAACACGGAGGGGCGCCATGGCCTTGCTGGATCGCAAACTCACGCAGCGCATTGTCGGGGCCGCCGTGCTGGTGGCCCTGGTGGTGGTGTTCCTGCCGATGCTGTTCAACCGCGAGGACGAGCAGCGCCGCGTGCGGGTCGAGGCGCCGCCGATGCCGGCGGCTCCCGCGGTGGTCGTGGCCGCGCCGGAGCCAGTGGCCGTGCCCGAGCCGCAGGTCGAGGCCGAGGCGCCGGCGAGCAGCCCCGAGCCGGCTGCGGCCCCGCCCGTGCGCGTCGCGCCGCCCAAGGCGAACCCCACGGCCGAGACGTCGGCCGCGACTCCGGCTGGTGCGGCGCGGGCACCGGCGGTGGTGCCGCCGACCGGCGAACCGCAGCCCCAGGCGCCCAGTCGTCTGGATGCCGACGGCGTGCCGATCAGTTGGTCGATACAGCTGGCCAGTCTGTCCAGTCGCCCGCGCGCCGAGGAGCTGCAGAAGAAGTTGCGCGGCCAGGGGCTCACCGCCTATATCCGTTCGGTGGACGGCATGCACCGGGTGTTCGTCGGTCCGCTGCTCGACCGCGCCGAGGCCGAACGGCTGGGCGGGCAGCTCGCTCGCCAGCACCGGCTCACTCCGATCGTGCTGCGCTTCCAGCCCGAGCGGCGCTGAGCACAATCGCGGCTGACTCGCGGGCCGGCGCTCTGCTAGAATTGCACTCTATTTTTCGCCTTCCGCCAGTGAGCAGCATTGTGTCATTCACTTGGGTCGACTGGTCCATCCTTGCGCTGATCGCCGTTTCCGGGCTGATCAGCCTGACGCGCGGATTCATCAAGGAAGCCCTGTCGCTGGTGGTCTGGTGCGTCGCCGGTGCCGTGGCCTGGCTGTATGGCGGGGCGCTGGCCGCGCACCTCGCGCCCTACATCGAATTGCCCTCGGCACGAGTGATCGCGGGCTGCGCGATCCTGTTCGTGCTGACTCTGGTCGTGGGCGGGCTGCTCACCCACCTGCTCGGTCTGCTGGTGCAGGCCACCGGCTTGAGTGGTACCGATCGCCTGCTCGGCATGGTTTTCGGTTTCGCGCGGGGCGCCTTGCTGGTGGTGGTGGCCGCCGGGCTGCTCAGCCTGGCGCCGGTGCAGCAGGATCCCTGGTATCAGCAGTCGAAGCTGCTGCCCGAATTTCTGAAGATTGCCGACTGGTCGAAGTCCCTGGTGCTCGGGTTCTTCCAGCAGTCGTCTGCGGTCGGTGGCCTGCCGGGCCGGCCGGCCTTTCCGCTCTAGCCTGACTTTTTAGGGGTTGCGTCGCATGTGTGGCATCGTTGGTATCGTCGGTAAGTCGAACGTCAATCAGGCGCTGTACGACGCGCTTACCGTCCTTCAACATCGCGGCCAGGATGCTGCCGGCATTGTAACCAGCCACGAGGGACGCCTGTTCCTGCGCAAGGACAACGGCCTGGTGCGCGACGTGTTCCACACCCGCCACATGCAGCGGCTGATCGGCCACATCGGCATCGGCCACGTGCGCTACCCGACCGCCGGCAGCTCCAGCTCGGCCGAGGCGCAGCCGTTCTACGTCAACTCGCCCTACGGCATCACCCTGGCGCACAACGGCAACCTGACCAACGTCGACCAGCTGTCGCGCGAGATCTACGAGTCCGACCTGCGCCACATCAACACCAACTCCGATTCGGAAGTGTTGCTCAACGTCTTCGCCCACGAGCTGGCGGTGCGCAACAAGCTGCAGCCGAGCGCCGATGACATCTTCGCCGCGGTTTCCGGCGTCCACCAGCGCTGCCGCGGCGGCTACGCGGTGGTGGCGATGATCACCGGCTACGGCATCGTCGGTTTCCGCGATCCCCACGGCATCCGCCCGATCGTGTTCGGCCAGCGCCATACCGACGAGGGTGTGGAGTACATGATCGCCTCGGAAAGCGTGGCGCTGGATGTGCTCGGCTTCACCCTGATCCGCGACCTGGCGCCGGGCGAGGCGGTGTACATCACGCCCGATGGACAGCTGCAGACCCGCCAGTGCGCGGAGCATCCGCAGCTCTCGCCGTGCATCTTCGAGCACGTCTACCTGGCCCGCCCGGACTCGATCATGGACGGTGTCTCGGTATACAAGGCGCGCCTGCGCATGGGCGAGAAGTTGGCCGAGAAGATCCAGCGCGAGCGTCCGGATCACGACATCGACGTGATCATCCCGATTCCCGACACCAGCCGTACCTCTGCCCTGGAGCTGGCCAACAAGCTGGGGGTGAAGTTCCGCGAGGGCTTCGTCAAGAACCGCTACATCGGCCGCACCTTCATCATGCCCGGCCAGGCGGCGCGCAAGAAGTCGGTGCGCCAGAAGCTCAACGCCATCGACCTGGAGTTCCGCGGCAAGAACGTGATGCTGGTCGACGACTCCATCGTGCGCGGCACTACCTGCAAGCAGATCATCCAGATGGCCCGCGAGGCCGGGGCGAAGAAGGTGTACTTCTGCTCGGCGGCGCCGGCGGTGCGTTATCCCAACGTCTACGGTATCGACATGCCGAGCGCCCACGAGCTGATCGCCCATGGCCGCACCACCGAGCAGGTCGCCGAGCTGATCGGTGCCGACTGGCTGGTCTACCAGGACCTCGCCGACCTGAAGGAAGCGGTCGGCGGTGGCAAGATCAAGATCGGCCAGTTCGACAGCGCGGTGTTCGATGGCCAGTACGTCACCGGCGACGTCAACGAGGCCTACCTGAACCGCATCGAGCAGGCGCGCAACGACCTGGCCAAGGCCAAGCAGGGCGTGGCCAACGAAGTGATCGATCTGCACAACAACTGATGTGACACGCAGCGGCGCCGGCGCCTGCCGGCGCTGCGCTGCATGCATAACCGGCGGCAGTGCCGGCCAGTCAGAGCCTGCTCCTGCCGCGCCGAGGAGAAGGCTCAAATGACCGAAGAATGGCAGGCCGGAAGGCTCGACAGTGATCTGAACGGCGTCGGCTTCGACACCCTGGCGGTGCGCGCCGGGCAGCGGCGCAGCCCCGAGGGGGAGCACGGTGAGGCGCTGTTCATGACCTCGAGCTACGTGTTCCGCAGCGCCGCCGATGCCGCCGCGCGCTTCGCCGGCGAGCAGCCGGGCAACGTCTATTCGCGCTACACCAACCCCACCGTGCGTACCTTCGAGGAGCGCATCGCCGCCCTGGAAGGCGCCGAGCAGGCGGTCGCCGCCGCCTCCGGCATGGGCGCCATCCTCGCCATGGTGATGAGCCTGTGCAGCGCCGGCGACCACGTGCTGGTCTCGCGCAGCGTGTTCGGCTCGACCATCAGCCTGTTCGACAAGTACTTCAAGCGCTTCGGCATCGAGGTGGACTACCCGCCGCTGGCCGACCTGGAGGCCTGGGCGGCCGCCTGCAAGCCCAACACCAAGCTGTTCATCGTCGAGTCGCCGTCCAACCCGCTGGCCGAACTGGTGGACATCGCGGCGCTGGCCGAGATCGCCCACGCCAAGGGCGCGCTGCTGGCGGTGGACAACTGCTTCTGCACCCCGGTGCTGCAGAAGCCGCTGGCCCTGGGGGCCGACATCGTCATCCACTCGGCGACCAAGTACATCGACGGCCAGGGCCGTTGCCTGGGCGGCGTGGTGGCCGGCAGCGCCAAGCTGATGCAGGAAGTGGTCGGCTTCCTGCGCACCGCCGGCCCCACCCTCAGCCCGTTCAATGCCTGGCTGTTCCTCAAGGGGCTGGAAACCCTCAAGGTGCGCATGCAGGCGCACTGCGCCAGTGCCCAGGCCTTGGCCGAGTGGCTGGAGCAGCAGCCGCAGGTGGCCAAGGTCTATTACGCCGGCCTGCCCAGCCATCCGCAGCACGAACTGGCCAAGCGCCAGCAGACCGGCTTCGGCGCGGTGGTCAGCTTCGAGGTCAAGGGCGACAAGGCGGCCGCCTGGAAGGTGATCGACAACACCCGGATGATCTCGATCACCACCAATCTGGGCGACACCAAGACCACTATCGCCCACCCGGCGAGCACCTCCCACGGCCGCCTGACCCCGCAGGCCCGGGCGGCGGCGGGCATCAGCGACAGCCTGATCCGCGTGGCCGTGGGGCTGGAAGAACTCGACGACATCAAGGCCGACCTGGCGCGCGGCCTGGCGGCGCTGTGATGGAAACGGGCGCGCCAGGAATGCGGCCGGTGGCGCTGGTCACCGGGGCGGCTCGCGGCATCGGCCTGGGCATTGCTGCCTGGCTGATCGCCGAGGGTTGGCAGGTGGTGCTGGCCGATATCGATCGGGCGCGCGGCGCGCGGGTGGCGCAGGCGCTGGGCGAGCAGGCGTGGTTCATCCGGCTGGACGTGGCCGACGAGGCGCAGGTGGTGCTGGCGGTGGCGGAGGTGATCGGCCAGTTCGGTCGCCTCGATGCGCTGGTCAGCAACGCGGCGCAGGCGCAGGCGCACAACCCTCCGCTGGAAAGCCTCGACCTGGGGCACTGGAATCGCGTGCTGGCTGTCAACCTGACTGGCGCCATGCTGCTGGCCAAGCACTGCGCGCCCTATCTGCGCGCCAGCGGCGGGGCGATCGTCAACATTGCCTCGACCCGCGCCCACCAGTCGGAGCCGGACAGCGAGGCTTACGCGGCGAGCAAGGGCGGCCTGCTGGCGCTGACCCACGCGCTGGCGGTCAGCCTCGGCCCGGAGGTGCGGGTCAATGTGGTCAGCCCCGGCTGGATCGATGCGCGCGATCCCTCGGTGCAGCGCGCCGCGCCGCTCGGCGAGGCCGACCATGCCCAGCATCCGGTCGGGCGGGTCGGTACGGTCGAGGATGTGGCGGCGCTGGTGGCCTGGCTGCTGTCGGCCCAGGCCGGCTTCGTCACCGGTCAGGAGTTCATCGTCGACGGCGGCATGACCCGGCGGATGCTCTATCGGGAGTGATCCGAGGCCTTCCCGCGGCCCGGCAGGAGCCTCCGCAAAACCCGAAAAATGAAAAAAATCCTTGTGGGCTGTTGACTTAGCGTCGCGGCATGCGTAAAGTTCGCCCCCGTCGCAAGGCGTTGGCTGATTAGCTCAGCTGGGAGAGCACCTGCATCACACGCAGGGGGTCGGCGGTTCGATCCCGTCATCAGCCACCAAACCTTGTGAAGCTCTTGTTGAGAGCAACGAAGTATTCGGACGCAAGTCCGGCCGACGCGCAGCGGTAGTTCAGTCGGTTAGAATACCGGCCTGTCACGCCGGGGGTCGCGGGTTCGAGTCCCGTCCGCTGCGCCATATATAGAAAACCCTTCGGGAGCGATCTCGAAGGGTTTTTTACTTTCTGCAACATTCATCCATTCGTCATTCGGGATCTTTAGCCTGATACTCGTAGTCACAAGACATCGAAACCATCAGCAAAAGAGGAAGCCCCATGGACGATTATCAGGAAGAACTGCTGGACCTGCGTGCCGCCGAGCGTGATTTGCCGGAACCGGCGGACGATGCCACCGAGCTGTAACTCGCGATAATTCCCCCGGCCGCCCCGTGCGGCAGCTCTCCCGGGCGCCAGCCCACTCCGTTGTCGATCTCCCGCAAGGCGCGCCGCTGTCCAGCCGGACAGGCCGGCGAACGCCATGCGCCGGAATCTCCCCGACTTTCCTCTCCATACCACCGGCTGCCGGCCATGCTCATCGCCAGCTGTCGGAGTTGCGTGCCGTCCTCACGGCAGCCAGCGGTTGCGCAGTTGTGCCGGCCCCTCCGCGCGCGTGCTGCCCGCCGGGAAACCCCACAGCCGGCCCCGCCAGTGCGCTTCCAGCGCAGCGTTCCGCTCCGCGCGCTCGCCGCGAAAGCGCGGCAGGGCCAGCAGCTCGACCTGCTGGGCCTGCAGGCGGGCGAGCAACTGGGCATTGTCGGCGTCGGCACCGAGCAGCACGCCGAGGCGGCCGAGCGGGGTGGCGATGGCTTGCGGCGGCGGTGGCGCGGCGCCGTCCAGCAGCCCCAGTTCGAAGGCTTCGGCCTGCTGCTTGTACTGGGGGGCGCCGAGCAGCTGACCGTCGGCGGCGAACACCAGGCTGACGTTGTACAGCGGACCGCTGCCGGGCTGCAGACGTCCCTCACGGATCTGCGGCTGCGGCAGGAGGATCGAGCCGGCCACCAGGGTCACGCCGAACTCGCGGGCCAGCCCGGCGAACAACTGCTGGTAGTCCTCGGCCATGCGTGCGGCCTTCATGCGCAGCAGCGCGTCGAGGCTGCGCGGCGAGCCTTCGGCCTGCAGCAGGGCGAGGGCGAAATCCAGCGGGTTGCTGGCGGCCAGCCAGCGCATGGCCTGGGACAGATGACGGGCCTGGTAGACCTCGCGCTTCTCGCCGGCCAGCAGCAGGCCGCTGCCGATATGCTCGGGCAGGACCACCAGGGTGCGTGGCGTGAGCAGTCCGGCCTGGCGGGCCTGCTGCAGGTGGGCGGCCAGCTTCAGGCGCAGGCGCGCCACATCCTGGTAGTCGTGGGGGGTGAGCGTCGGCTCGATGGCGAGCAGGTTGCCGCGCCCCTTCGGAGGCGGCTGCTCGCCGACGATCTGGCTGCGCAGATCGGACAGGTAGTGGCCAACCGGGCGTTGCTGGCTCCACGCACCATAGGCCGCGATCAGGCCGGCCAGCGCCAGGGTCGGCAGCAGTCTGTGCATGCAAGGCTCCTTCAGCTGCCGCCAGCCTAGGGGAGATGGGCAGGCTTGCCAATCCCGAGGCGGTTCGGTGCGGTATCGACGCATGGGGGTGCGCTACCGTGTCACAGTTTGCATGCGACGGACGGTCCGCCTGACGGGCCGGCCGGTAGCCTGCCAACCTCTTCACATTGCTGGGCGGGGCTTTTCTCCTAGACTCTGACCGGTACAAGGTTGGTTGCATGCATCTTTCATGCGCCAGATCATGGTCCGCTGGTTCAGGCGCCGGCCGCTGGGGCAGCGAGGCCTGCATGAGGAAAGTCGATGAGCCTGCAGAAAAAGCCGCAAATGGTAGAAGCCGTGATGTTCTTCAACGAGCGCGGCATCTGCAAGGAAATGCTCTATCCCGAATTCGAGGCCATGCTCGACGGCGTGGTCAACCTGCCGGAATTCGCCGACCAGCAGATGCGTGCAGCCTTCGTGTTGATCAACCCGCGTCTGCTGGTCAAGGCGGTGGTGTGCTTCTACCTCGACTTCGGCGACAAGGGCGAAGCCGACCGTGGCTGGAACATCCCCCTGCGTCACCTGGCCGAGCGCGGTGGCAGTGGCCCTGACCTGGGCGTCGGCCCGATCCGCCTGGCCTGCCGCAGCCAGTGCCCGGTGTCCTGGCACCAGATGCACCTGTGGGACCCGAATCTGGCGCCGGGGCAGAACGACCTGCTGCTGATCCGCGATGCCGCCAAGCGCAACAACCTCGGCGTGCTGGCCGAGGACGAGACGGCGCAGGCGGCGGTGCAGCCGGCTAAGCTGCACATGGCGCCCGAACACAAGTGGTACATGCAGCCCGACGATCTCGAGTTGATCCGTTCCAGCGAGGAGGCCCGCAAGAACGAGCGGGCCGAGCAGGAGCAGCGGCTCAAGGCCGCCCAGCTGCTCAAGCAGCAGCGCCTGCGCCTTGCCAGCCAGGCCCAGCAGCACGAAGAAGAGCTGGCCCGCCTGCGCCTGCAGGCCGAGCAGCGCGAGCAGGGCCTGCGGGGCCGGCTGGCGACGCTGGAGCAGGCGCTGGCCGAGCAGAACCGCCGCAACGAGGAGCTCAAGGCCCGGCTCACCAGCCAGGCCGAGAGCTTTCAGCAGGTCCGCGAGGCGATGGAGCACCAGCTGCAAACCCTGGCCCATGACGGGCGCAGCGAGCTGGACGGCCTGCGCGCGCAGTTCGAGCAGGAGGCCCAGGCGCGGATCACCGCGGCGGTGCTCGAGTATCAGGAGCGCCTGGTGCAACAGGATGCCCAGCTCGCCGCTCAGGCCTTGCGCGAGGCGCAGCTGCGTGCCGAGCTGGCGCAGCTGGCCGAGGAGCGCGACCGCCTGGGCCGCGAAGGCGGCGAGCAGACGCTCGAACGCCTGGCCGCGCAAGGCGTGGTGTTCGTCGCCTACCATCCGGGCGCCGGGCACTTGACCATCCCGCTGCAGGACATCCCCGTTTACCAGCGCAACCCCATGGCCTACGTGGCGGCCAAGTGCTTCGTCAGCGAAGCCCAGTACAGCCAGTGGCTGGCGCACTACCAGAAGCCCACCTGCATCGCCCAGTTGCCCAACGGCAATCGCTGCAACATGCCGATCGACCGGGTCGAGTCGCCCAGCCGCTTCGTCGGCGGCGAGTCCGACTGCTGTGCTCGGCACCGCGCCAGCGTGCGCCAGCGCAACCTCGGCAGCTGATGCCGGCATCCGACTGGCCGCCGCTGGCGCAGCTGCAGGCGGTGCGCTGCGATTGGCTGCAGCGTGCCGCTGTCGAGCTGGCGCTGCTGCGCCTCGACCTGATCGATCCGCTGATCAGTGGCAACAAGTGGTACAAGCTCGCGCCCCATCTGGCCGCTGCGCAGCGCCAGGGCGCGCCTGGGGTGATCAGCCTGGGCGGTGCCCATTCCAATCACCTGCACGCCCTGGCCGCCGCCGGTGCCCGCTTCGGCTTCGCCAGCGTCGGCCTGCTGCGCGGGCACGCGCAGGACACCCCCACCGTCCGCGATCTGCAGCGTTTCGGCATGCAGCTGCACTGGCTGGGGTACGCCGGCTATCGCGAGCGTCATCGAGACAGCTTCTGGGATGCCTGGCGGGCGCGCTACCCAGGCTTCGTGACGGTGGAGGAGGGGGGCGCGAGCCTGGCCGCCGCGCAGGAATGCGCCGGACTGATCGGGCAGATCCACCGCGCGCTGGCGGGGTTGGGCTGGAGCGATTACGACCAGCTGTGGGTGGCCGCCGGCAGCGGCACCACCCTGGCCGGTCTGGTGCTGGGCGAGCAGGGCCGCCATCCGGTGGTCGGTGCTCTCGCGGTGCCGGCCGATCATGGCGTGGCGGCCAGCGTGGCGCGGCTGCTTGGCGAGGCCAGCAGGCCGGCGCAGGGCTACCGTCTGCGGGACGCCAGCCGTGGCGGCTTCGCCCGCCTGGACGGCGAACTGGCGCGCTTCCTCCTCGACTTCGAGGGCGAAACCGGCGTGCCGCTCGAGCCGCTGTACACCGGCAAGCTGCTGCTGGCCCTGCGCGAGGCACTCGAGCGGGGCGAGATCGCGCGCGGCAGCCGCATCGTCGCCGTGCACAGTGGCGGCCTCCAGGGACGGCGGGCGCTGGACGCGCGGCTGCGCGAGCTGGCCGGGTCCTGAGCCCGGCGCGCAGAAGTCACTGCGGCGGCTGCGGCCAGCGATCGTTGACCAGGAAGATGCGCTGGCACTCCTGCCAGCGCCCCTCGGCATCCTCGGCCAGTTGCACCAGCATGCGCGGCGCGGCATCGGCTGGCAGATCGTCCAGCCAGATATCCAGCTGCTCCGCGCTCCACCGCTCGTCGCTGCTGCAGGCCGCCGGAGCCAGCCAGCGCAGGCGCGGCAGCGGCTGCCAGCACCCGGGATGCCGTGCCTGCCAGGCCGGCCAGTCGCTGCGCTGCACCCAGTGGCCGCGCAGATGCCGCGCCGCGGCGCCCTGCGGCGGATGGCAGGACGTCGGCCAGGGGTAGAACAGGTAGCCACCCAGCCACAGGCTGGAGTGTGGGACATGCGGGCTGCGCGCCTGGAGCAGGGC
>DASQBU010000292.1:0-2830 GCA_035635035.1 Pseudomonas sp. | reverse complement strand
GGAAGGCGACCATTTCGTGGTCAACGGCAACAAGCTGTGGACCTCCGGCGCCGAGGCGGCCGACTACATCTGGCTGGCCGCGCGCACCGACCCGGAGCGCCCGCGGCACAAGGGCGTGTCGATCCTGATCCTCGACACCCGGTCGCCGGGCTTCTCGACCACGGTGATCCCGACCTGCAGCAACCCGACCGCGGCCACCTACTACGACAACGTCAAGGTGCCGGCCGACATGCTGGTGGGCGAGCTGAACGGCGGCTGGAAGCTGATCACCGCCCAGCTCAACCACGAGCGCCTGGGCCTCGGCTCCTGGTCGGACAAGGTCGCCGGGCTGTTCCGCCGCGTCTACCTGTGGGCGAAGAGCGCCGACGAGCAGGGCCGCCGCGCCGTCGACCACGGCTGGGTGCGCAGCGCGCTGGCCGAGTGCTACGCGCGTCTGGAGGCCATGCGCCTGATCAACTTCCGCATCGCCGCGGAACTCGAACGCGGGCAGATGAGCCCGGCGCTGGCCTCGACCACCAAGGTCTACGGCGCCGAGTCGGCCATCGAGATCCTCCGCCGGCTGTCGGAGATCGTCGGCGCCAACGGCCTGATCCGCGAAGGTTCGGCGGCCTCCCTGCTGCACGGCGAGCTGGACTACGAAGTGCGCGCCTCGGTGACCCTGACCTTCGGCGGCGGCACCAACGAGATCCAGCGCGAGCTGATCGCCCAGTTCGGCCTCGGCATGCCGCGCGCACGCTGAGGGCCAGCACCCGGACGGCTCCCTGTAGGGGCGAATTCATTCGCCAATTAACCCGATTAGGCGAATGAATTCGCCCCTACAGGCCGGGAGAAATCGCCACATCGTCGTCGGGGGACCAGCCGCTTGGCACCCCCCGGCGCACCACAACAAGGACAACGAGAGATGAGCGCAATCGACGATTTCCGCCAGGAAACGCGGGCCTGGCTCGAAGCCAACTGCCCGCTCTCGCAGCGCACCCCGACGCCCGAGGGCGAGCTGGTGTGGGGCGGCAGCCAGGTCGAGTTCCACAACGAAGACCAGCGCCTGTGGTTCGAGCGCATGCGCGACAAGGGCTGGTTCTGCCCGGACTGGCCGCAGGAGTATGGCGGCGGCGGGCTGTCGCCCGAACAGGTCGCGGTGCTGGAAAGCGAGCTGCGCCGCCTCAAGTGCCGGCCGGCGCAGATCAATCTGGGCATCTGGATGCTCGGCCCGGTGCTGCTCGAATACGGCAGCGAGCAGCAGAAGCGCGACCTGCTCACCCCCATGGCGCGCGGCGAGATCCGCTGGTGCCAGGGCTTCTCCGAGCCCAACGCCGGCTCCGACCTGGCCAGCCTTAAGACCAGCGCCCGCGACGAGGGCGACCACTTCGTGGTCAACGGCACCAAGATCTGGACCTCCTACGGCGACAAGTCCGACTGGATGTACGCGCTGGTGCGCACCGATCCGAACGCGCCCAAGCACCTGGGCATCAGCCTGATCGTGCTGGACATGCGCTCGCCCGGCATCAGCGTCAGCCCGATCGACCTGATCAGCGGCAAGTCGGCGTTCTGCCAGGTGTTCTTCGACAACGTCAAGGTGCCGAAGAGCCAGCTGATCGGCCCGCTCAACGGCGGCTGGACCCTGGGCAAGAGCCTGCTGCAGCACGAACGCAAGGCCATGTCCAAGTTCGGCGAAACCAGCCTGCCGAACCACTTCCACCTGCTGCCGCTGCTCGAGCGCTACCTGCCCGAGCCGCGCAGCGCGGCCGACCAGGCCCTGCGCGCCCGCGCGCTGGCCTGTGCGATGGACGAGCACGCCTACGCCCTCACCGTGCAGCGCATGGGCGAGGAGGCGCGCAGCGGCCAGGACATCTCCGGGCTGATGGCGATCATGAAGCTGGTGCACAGCGAGCAGGATCGCGACAAGTTCGAGATCCTCCTCGACGCCCTCGGCTACCACGCCCTCGGCTGGGAAGGCGATGCCTTCACCAATGAGGAGCTGGCGATCACCAAGGCCTGGCTGAACGGCTTCGCCCTGACCATCGCCGGCGGCGCCTCCGAGGTGCAGCTCAACGTCATCGCCAAGCGGGTCCTCGGCCTGCCGGACGCCAAGTGAGGAACACGCCATGAGCCTGATTTTCAACGAAGAACAACGGCTGCTGGCCGACACCGCGCGCGAGTTCCTCGCCGCGCGCAGCCCGGTGGCCGCGCAGCGCCGCCTGCGCGACGAGCGCGCGCCGCTCGGCTTCGATCCCGCCCTGTGGAGCGAGATGGTCGAGCTGGGCTGGAGCGCCATCCCGTTCCCCGAAGCTTTCGGCGGCCTGGACTTCGGCTGCCAGAGCCTCGGCCCGCTGTTCGAGCAGATTGGCCGCAACCTGACTGCCAGCCCGCTGCTGTCCAGTGTGGTGCTGGCCGGCTCCCTGCTGCAACTGGCCGGCAGTGCCGAACAGCAGGCGCGCTGGCTGCCGGCGCTGATCGCAGGCGGCAAGCGCCTGGCGCTGGCCATCGACGAGAGCGGCCGCCACGATCCGCTGGCCACCGAGCTGCGCGCCGAGCGTAGCGAGGGCGGCTGGCGGCTGTCCGGGGCCAAGCTGTTCGTGGTCGACGGCGTGCAGGCCGATGCCTGGCTGGTGGTGGCACGCACTTCCGGTGCTCGCGGCGAGGCCCATGGCCTGTCGCTGCTGCTGGTCGAGGCCGGCGCGCCGGGTCTCACGGTCGCCCCGGCGGCGCTGATCGACTCGCGCAACTGTGCGCGCCTGCAGTTCGACGGCGTGGCCGTCGGTGGAGACGCGCTGGTCGGCGAGGCCGATGGCGCGCTGGCGGTATTGGAGGTGGCGCTGGATCGCGGCCGCGT
>DASQBU010000291.1:0-1668 GCA_035635035.1 Pseudomonas sp. | reverse complement strand
AAGACCAGTGTCGGCAAGATCAACAAGAAGCTGATCCGGGAAACCGAGCTGGCCAGGACGCCTTCGCATCGCTGAACGAAGGCCCGGGGCACTCCCCGGTTCCCCGGCCATCACCGACGTAGCGCGCAGAAACCAGGTGCTTTCCTGGTTTCTGCGTTTGCGCTTTCAAGTAACGAGCAACCCTGCAATTGAGAGGGATGAAAATGACTGATTTGTTTCGCATGGGGGCCCTGCTGGGCGTACTGGCCCTGCCGGTCGTGGCTGTCGCCGCCGAGAGTCCACCGCCGGCCGCGCAAAGCTCGCGCTACGCGGCGGACGAGCAGGCGGCGCGGGAGCTGCTGGACAAGGCCGTGGCCTACTACCGCGAGCAGGGCGACAAGGCGCTGGCGGTGTTCAGCCGCAAGGGCCCGTTCACCGTCGGCAACCGCTATGTCTTCGTGGTCGACAGCCAGGGCATCCTGGTCGCCAGCGGCGGGCCTTCGGTCCTGCTGGTGGGCCAGGACATCGGCGTGGCGGTCGGCGCCGAGGGGCGGGCCAGGCTCATGCGGCTGGCCGGGAAGGGCCAGGAGGCGCAGGTCGAGGAACTCGAGTATCCCTTCACCGACTGGAGCCTCGGTGGCGTGGTCGCCCGCAAGCACAGCTTCTTCCAGCGGGTTGGCGATCACATCCTGGCGGTCGGCTACTACAAGGCCCGCGCGGAGGCCGCGCAGGCGCGCCAGCTGCTCGACCAGGCCGCCGCCGCGCTGGCCAGCCAGCCCGAAGCGACCCTGGCCGCGATCAATGGCCACGACCGGCGTTACCTGCAGGACGATCTGTATGTGTTCGTCGTCGACCTGGCCAGCCAGCGCTTCGTCGCGCACGGCTACAACCCGCGCCTGGTGGGGAGCGACTTCGCCGCCCTGACGGCGGCCGATGGCAAGCTCGCCGGCCAGCCGATGCTCGATATCGCGCGCCGGCAGGGGCAGGGCGAGTTCGACTACCAGTGGCGCAACCCCGTCACCCAGCAGAGCGAGGCCAAGCGCGCCTTCATCCGCCGGGCCGGCAACTACCTGGTCGCCGTGGGCTACTACCTGCCGCACTGACAGCCGAGCGGCAGGGCGTGGAAAACGAAAAATGGGCAACCGAAGTTGCCCATGTCTTTCAATCCCGTGCCTGAACCCAGGCTGCGAGCGGTCAGCCGAGCTGACTGCTCAGCTCGGGCACCGCCTCGAACAGATCGCCCACCAGGCCGTAGTCGGCCACCTGGAAGATCGGTGCCTCCTCGTCCTTGTTGATCGCCACGATCACCTTGGAGTCCTTCATCCCCGCCAGGTGCTGGATCGCCCCGCTGATGCCCACGGCGATGTACAGCTGCGGCGCGACTATCTTGCCGGTCTGGCCGACCTGCATGTCGTTGGGCACGAAGCCGGCGTCCACCGCGGCGCGCGAGGCGCCGACCGCGGCGCCGAGCTTGTCGGCCACGTTGTACAGCAACTGGAAGTTGTCGCCGTTCTGCAGGCCGCGACCGCCGGAGACGATGATCTTGGCGCCGGTCAGCTCTGGACGTTCCGACTTGGCCAGTTCCTCGCCGACGAAGCGGGACAGCTCGGCGTCGCTGCCGCTGCCAACGGATTCGAGGCTGGCGGAGCCGCCCTCGGCGGCCACGGCGTCGAAGCCGGTGCTGCGCAC
>DASQBU010000290.1:0-22401 GCA_035635035.1 Pseudomonas sp. | reverse complement strand
GTTAAAGAGCGTTTCGATCAGACTCAGCGGAAGCTTTCGTCTCAACCGAGGCCGCGCATTCTACAGCAGCCTTTCAATCTGTCAAGCGTTTTTCGAAAATTTTCTTTTCGAATCAACCGCTTGCGCTTCAGCAGAACAACTTTGCCACCGAAGCGGGAGAGCCACTATACAGGATCGAAACCCCGAGTCAACCCTCCGCAGCGCATCGACCGTCACGCGACCCATGCACCAGCGAAACCTAGGCCTCGCCACTTCCAAGCCGAAACTTGCAACCCATTGATATTCAAGGAGTTTTCAGCTCTGCGCTGGAAGTGGGGCGCATTATAGAGACTCCGCGCAGGGCGTCAACTCTTTTCTGCTCTCGCGCCATTGTCAGGCGAATGTCACTCGCCCTGCTGGCGGCGCCGCAACTGCAGCAGGCGCTGCACGGGACCCGAAGCGGCATAGGCGAGGAAAATCAGCAGCAGCACGCGCGGCGGATCGCTGAACACCACCGCAAACAGCAGGACCACCACCAGGATCGCGACAAAGGGCACGCGCCCCTTCATGTCCACACCCTTAAAGCTGTGGTACTTGATATTGCTGACCATCAGCACGCCAGCAGCAGCCACCAGCAGTGCCACCAGGAAGGCCATACTGGAGCCCTGGATACCGAAGTCGCTGAAGGCCCACACCGTACCGGCCACAACGGAAGCCGCCGCCGGACTGGCCAGACCGATGAAGAAGCGCTTGTCAGTGGTGCCGATCTGGGTGTTGAACCGCGCCAGACGCAAGGCCGCGCCCGCCACGTAGATGAACGCCACCATCCAGCCGATCTTGCCCAGACTGCCCAGCGCCCACTCGAAGGCGACCAGCGCGGGCGCCACACCGAAGGCGACCATGTCCGACAGCGAGTCGTACTCGGCGCCGAAGGCGCTTTGCGTATTGGTCAGGCGGGCCACCCGCCCATCGAGGCCATCCAGCACCATGGCAACGAAAATGGCCGCCGCCGCTTCGGCGAAGCGCCCGTTGATGGCATTGATGATGGCGTAGAAACCGGCAAACAGCGCTGCCGTGGTGAACAGGTTCGGCAGCAGATAGACGCCACGGTGCCGGACCTTGCGGCCCTCGGCATCGTGCCCTTCCTCAACGTGCTCGTCGATCGGCAGCAGGCTGTCGCTTTCGGGCGCCTTGTTCGGCTCGCCGGGTTGTTCGCTCATGGATTCACACCTTGCTCGGATAACACTCGACCGGCCCGAGTCGCACGACCCCAGAAAGCCAGCCACTGACTGGTTTTATACCAGAATGCCGGACAGAAAAAACGCGGCCGTAGCCGCGTCTTTTCCCCGTCGCAGACCTTAGTTCTTGGTCTTGTCGACGATCTTGTTGGCAGCGATCCACGGCATCATGGCGCGCAGCTTCTCACCGACCACTTCGATGCCATGGGCAGCGTTGTTGCGGCGGTAGGCGGTCATCGACGGGTAGTTGGCGGCGCCTTCGGTGATGAACATCTTAGCGTACTCGCCGTTCTGGATGCGCTTCAGGGCGTTGCGCATGGCAGCACGGGACTCGGCGTTGATGACTTCCGGACCGGTGACGTACTCGCCGTACTCGGCGTTGTTGGAGATCGAGTAGTTCATGTTGGCGATGCCGCCTTCGAACATCAGGTCGACGATCAGCTTCAGCTCGTGCAGGCACTCGAAGTAGGCCATTTCCGGCGCGTAGCCAGCTTCGACCAGGGTTTCGAAACCGGCCTTGACCAGCTCCACGCAACCACCGCACAGCACGGCCTGCTCGCCGAACAGGTCGGTTTCGGTCTCGTCCTTGAAGGTGGTTTCGATGATGCCGGTACGGCCGCCGCCGACGCCGCTGGCGTAGGACAGCGCGACGTTCTTGGCATTGCCGGAAGCGTCCTGATAGATGGCGATCAGGTCGGGGATGCCGCCGCCACGGACGAACTCGGAACGCACGGTGTGACCCGGAGCCTTCGGCGCGATCATGATCACGTCGAGGTCGGCACGCGGTACGACCTGGTTGTAGTGGATGGAGAAGCCGTGGGCGAAGGCCAGGGTGGCCCCCTTCTTCAAGTTCGGCTCGATCTCGTCCTTGTACAGGCGGCCCTGGAACTCGTCCGGGGTCAGGATCATCACCAGATCGGCGGCAGCCACGGCTTCAGCGACTTCGGAGACCTTCAGGCCGTGAGCCTGGGCCTTGGCGACGCTGGACGAGCCGGCGCGCAGACCGACGGTCACGTCGACGCCGGAGTCCTTCAGGTTGCAGGCATGGGCGTGGCCCTGGGAGCCGTAGCCGATGATGGCAACCTTCTTGCCCTGGATGATCGACAGGTCGCAGTCTTTGTCGTAGTAAACGTGCATGAAAAACCCTCGGTTCAGTGCGGCCTCGTGGGCCTTGTTCAAAATCAGATGGTCAGCGTCTTGTCGCCGCGAGCGATGCCAGTGACACCGCTGCGGACCACTTCCAGGATCGACGCGGTGCCGATGGCCTGGATGAAACTGTCGAGCTTGTCGCTGGTGCCGGCCAGCTGCACGGTGTAGACGCTGCTGGTCACGTCGACGATCTGCCCGCGGAAGATGTCGGCGGTGCGCTTGATCTCGGCGCGCTGGGCACCGGTGGCCTTGACCTTGACCAGCATCAGCTCGCGCTCGATGTGCGCGCTTTCCGACAGATTCACCAGCTTGACCACTTCGATCAGCTTGTTGAGGTTCTTGGTGATCTGCTCGATCACCTCGTCCTGGCCGATGGTGGTCAGCGTCAGACGCGACAGGGTCGGGTCCTCGGTCGGCGCCACGGTCAGGCTTTCGATGTTGTAGTTGCGCTGGGAGAACAGGCCGACCACACGCGACAGCGCGCCGGGTTCGTTTTCCAGGAGCAGGGAAATGATGTGTCGCATGATCAGGTGCGCTCCGTCTTGCTCAGCCACATGTCGCGCATGGAGCCGTCACGAATCTGCATCGGGTAAACGTGCTCGCTGACGTCCACCTGGATATCCAGGAACACCAGGCGATCCTTGAGCGCAAAGGCCTCTTCCATCTTCGGCTTGAGATCCTTGAGCTCGGTGATGCGCATCCCGACGTGGCCATAGGCCTCGGCCAGCTTGATGAAGTCCGGCAGCGACTCCATGTAGGAGTGCGAGTGACGGCCGCTGTACACCATGTCCTGCCACTGGCGCACCATGCCCAGCGCACCGTTGTTCAGATTGACGATCTTCACCGGCAGGCCGTACTGCAGGCAGGTCGACAGCTCCTGGATGTTCATCTGGATGCTGCCCTCGCCGGTGACGCAGGCGACATCGACATCCGGGAAGTTCAGCTTGGCGCCCATCGCCGCCGGCAGACCGAAGCCCATGGTGCCGAGGCCGCCGGAGTTGAGCCAGCGGTTGGGCTTGTCGAACTTGTAGTACTGAGCCGCGAACATCTGGTGCTGGCCGACGTCGGAGGCGACGAAGGCATCGCCACGGGTGACCTCGTACAGCGTCTCGACCGCGGTCTGCGGCTTGATGATGCTGCCATCGCCCTTGTCGTAGGGGAACAGGCCGCGGGTGCCGCGCCACTCCTCGATCTGCTTCCACCAACTGGCCAGCGCCTCGGGATTGGGCTTCTCGCCGATTTCCTTGAGGATGGCGACCATCTCGCTCAGCACGCTGTCAACCGGACCGACGATCGGCACGTCGGCCTTGATGGTCTTGGAGATCGATGCCGGGTCGATGTCGACGTGGATGATCTTGGCGTTCGGGCAGAACTTCGGCGCACCGTTGATCACCCGGTCGTCGAAACGCGCGCCGACCGCGAGGATCACGTCGGCGTGGTGCATGGTCAGGTTGGCGGTGTAGCTGCCGTGCATGCCGAGCATGCCGAGGAACTGGCGATCGCTGCCCGGATAGCCGCCGAGCCCCATCAGGGTGTTGGTCACCGGCAGGTTGAGCAGGCGCGCCAGCTCGGTGAGCTGCGCGGAGGCATTGCCCATGATCACACCGCCGCCGGAGTAGACCACCGGACGCTTGGCCGCCAGAAGCATTTCCGCCGCCTTGCGGATCTGCCCGGAATGACCGCGCACGGCCGGGCTGTAGGAGCGCAGCTTGACCTTCTTCGGGTAGACGTACTCGAACTTCTCGGCCGGATTGGTGACGTTCTTCGGAATGTCGACCACCACCGGACCCGGACGACCGGACTCGGCGATGTAGAACGCCTTCTTCAGCACCTCGGGGATTTCCGAGGCGTGCTTGATGATGAAGCTGTGCTTCACGATCGGCCGGGAAATGCCGACCATGTCGGTTTCCTGGAAAGCGTCGGTGCCGACCATTTCGCTCGGCACCTGGCCGGACAGCACCACCATCGGGATCGAGTCCATGTAGGCGGTGGCGATGCCGGTGATGGCGTTGGTCGCGCCCGGACCGGAGGTCACCAGCACCACGCCGGCCTTGCCGGTGGCGCGGGCATAGCCGTCGGCCATGTGGGTGGCCGCCTGCTCGTGGCGGACCAGGATGTGCTCGATGGCCTTTTCCTTGAACAGGGCATCGTAGATATGCAGAACGGCACCACCCGGGTACCCGTAGATGTACTTCACGCCCTCGTCACGCAGGAAGCGGACGAGCATTTCAGCGCCTGATAAAAGCTCCACGTTTCACCTCTAGAACGCCTGAGAAACCCCCTCGGAGGGGCGACCGAAGTTCGGTTAACTGCCAGGCAGAGCATGGGCGACGGTAGTCGCCGGCGACGTCAGCTGCTGACTTAGCAAGTATCGGGAGCACTCCTGCTGTTACGGAAAGCTCCCACCCCGGCGCGAGGTAACGCGTGGCAGGGCCTGGCTTGGGCGGCGCGGGTGTGCACCTCATGGTCTGCCGAGGAGCCGGAAATTTGTGAGACTCACTACAGCAAATCACAGATTGTTCGGATTAGCCGCAGGCAAGTCAAGCCGAAGTTCATGCCATCCGGCCGTGCGGCTGTGACCCACCGCAGAATGGCGCCACCCGGTTTTTGGGTATAGTTGCCCCCGTGTTCCCCCCTTCACCACAAGGACCCAGCATGCGCCGCACACTTTTCCTCGCCGGTCTGCTGTTCGCCTGCATCGGCAATGCCGGCGCCGGACAGATCTACAAGTGGGTCGACGCCCAGGGCGTGACCCATTTCACCGCCCAGCCGCCACAGTCCGGCGACGCCAGCGTGATGCCGCATGCCAAGCAACCGCCCGCCCCGCCCGCGGCGCCAGCCGCCCCGGCCGCAGCGACCCCGACGCCCAACCAGGCGGAGATCGACGCCCGCGTGCGCGAGGAAGTGGCCAAGAAGGAGCAGGAGCGCGCCGAATACTGCACGACGGTGCGCACCAACCTCGCGCAACTGCAAAACAATCCGCGCCTGCGGGTAGAGGACAAGGGCGTGGTGCGCCGCCTGCCTGAGGAAGAACGTCAGGCAAAAATCGCCGAGGCGGAAAAGGCCATCGCCGAGAACTGCCAGTAACCGGCGGGCGGCAACGCCGGCCGCCCTCAGGCGGCCGTATTGATCAGCCGATCGAACGCCTCCAGCAACGCCAGCAACCCGGCAACCCGGGCCCCTTCGCCCCGCCAGGACTCCTCCCCCATCGGCCGGATCACGCAGGCGCCCGGCAACGCGCCGCCCAGCTCGATGATCGCCCTCATCCGCGGCAGGAAGATCCACTGCAGCCACTCCTGGAACAACAGGGTGTCGACGCAGAAGGGCTCCGGACTGGCCAGCCGCTCGGCTGCCGGCGCCACATCCGCCCACCAGCCGAGCAGGCGCAGCTCGCGCTCGATCAGCAGCAGCTGCTCGGCCACTGCCGGCAGGCGCGGATCCATCACAGACTCACCTTGGCGCGCTGGCGGGCCTGTGCGGCGCCGGCGGCATCGCCCTGCCGCTCGCGGGCCTGGCCGATCAGCTCCCACAGGCTGGCCTGCAGCGCCGGCCGCCCGCCGGCGTAACTCAGACCGCGGCGGGCCAGCTGCTCGGCCTGGGCCGGATCGCCTTGGGCCAGGCGCACCTCAGCCAGCCGGTAGAGCACCTGCGGCTCGCGCGGCGCGATGCGCTGGGCGCGCTCCAGACTGGCGGAGGCCCCGGTAAGATTGCCACTGCGCTGCATCTGCTGCGCAGAGGTCAGCAATGCCAGCACCGGACCGTCGAGACGTTCGTCGGCCGCCAGCGTGACCGCGCCGGAGCCGGCCGCCGGCATCGGCATGGAAGGCGACGGCGCAGGCGCAGCCGGACTGCTCACACCACCGCCCACGCCGATGGGGGCACTCGACGCGGCTCCCGCCGGGAACGTCTGGATCGGCGCCCCGGCCGAGGCGCCGGGAACCATGACCACCACGCCGGAGTCCGGTGCCGACTGCGACTGCGGTTGAACCTGCGGCCGAGCCCGCGGCGCGGCCGCAGGCGCACGTGACGCCGTGCGCGCACCACCGACGGAGCTGCCCGCCTCCACCACCGGAATCGACCCGCGCTGGACCGGAGTCGCACACCCCGCCAGCAGCAACAGTGCCAGCGGCACCAACCAAGCCTTGTTCACATCCACCCCCATAGTTATGCACGACGGCTCTGCCAACGGCCGCCGAATCCGCCGATTGGACAACCCATCCGACCTCGAAGTGCCATCACTGCTGCAGCCAGCCGCGCACCCAGTCCATGACCTGCTCGGCAGGCGCCTGCAACTGCTGCGGGATGCCGCAGGGCGCGCCGGCCGGCGGTTCGCTGCCGCGAATATACGGCATCTGCAACGCCCCCGGGCAGCTCGGATCGGAGCCCTGGCCGCTGTAGGGGTCGACCCAGGCATGGATCACGTTGTCCGGCGGCGTGGTATCCAGCGGCGTCGGCAGCGCGCTGCGCATGAAACCGGTCCACACCTGCAGGGCACCGGTGGCGCCGGTCAGCGGCGTCTTGCCGTTGTCGTCGCGGCCCATCCACACCACGGCGAGCAGATCCTGACCGAAACCGGCGAACCAGCTGTCGCGCGAGTCGTTACTGGTGCCGGTCTTGCCGGCCAGGGTCAGCGAGGTGGGCAACTGGTTGTACACCGAGCGCGCGGTGCCCTCGCGCATCACCCGGCGCATCGCCTCCTGCACCAGATGGATGGCGCCCGGATCGAAGCGCTGCTGCACCTCGTAGGGATAGCCCTTGAGCGGCTCCCCCGCCGCGTTCAGCACGCTGCGGATGCCGCGCAGCGGCGTGTTGAAGCCGCCGTTGGCGAGCGTCTGGTACATGCCCGCCACCTGCACCGGACTGAGCGCGCCGGCACCCAGCAGCATCGACGGGTAGGCTGGCCAGTCCTGCTCGACGCCCAGGCGCGCGACGGTCTTCAGCACCGTGGGCACACCCAGCTCGAGGCCCAGCTTGGCGGTCGACAGGTTGTAGGACTGCGCCAGCCCCTGGTAAAGGAAGATGGTGCCGTGGGCCTGGTGATCGTAGTTCTTCGGCTCCCACAGCTGGCCGTCGGCGCCCTTGATCGAGAACGGCTCGTCCTGCACCCGGCTGGTCAGGGTGTACTGGCTGGGCTTTTCCAGCGCGCTCAGGTACACCGCCGGCTTGATCAGCGAGCCGATCGGCCGCTGCGCGTCCAGCGCCCGGTTGAAGCCGGCGAAGCGCGGCTGGCGGCTGCCGATCAGCGCCTGCACCTCACCGGTCTGCGGGTTGGCCACCACCATCGCCGTCTCGACCTCGTCGATGCCCTTGCGCTTGCCCAGGCGCTTGAGCGTCTCGTCCATCGCCGCCTCGGCCTTGGCCTGCAGGATCGGATCGAGGCTGGTGAAGACGCGCAGGCCTTCCTCGGTGAGGTCCGTGTCGCGGTAGTCCTTGCGCAGCTGGCGCTTGATCATGTCGAGGAAGGCCGGATACGAGGTGTTGGCCAAGCTGCCGCGGTCGCTGACGCCCAGCGGCGCCTTCTTCGCCTGCGCCACCTCCTCGGCACTGGCGACGCCCTGCTCGGCCAGCAGGTCGAGCACCAGGTTGCGCCGCTCCAGCGCCCGCTCCGGATAACGCCGCGGATTGTAGTAGGACGGCCCCTTGACCATGCCGACCAGCAGCGCCACCTGGTGCAGGCGCAGCTCGGCCAGCGGCTGGCCGAAGAAGTACTGGCTGGCCAGGCCGAAGCCATGGATCGCGCGCTGGCCGTCCTGGCCGAGGAACACCTCGTTGAGGTAGGCCTCGAGGATCTGCTGCTTGTCGTAATGCAGCTCCAGCAGCAGCGACATCAGCGCCTCGGTGCCCTTGCGCAGCAGGCTGCGCTCGTTGCTGAGGAAGAAGTTCTTCACCAGCTGCTGGGTCAGCGTGCTGCCGCCCTGCACCAGCGCCCCGGAGGTGGTGTTGACCCACATGGCGCGGGCGATCGACTTGGGCGACACGCCGTGGTGATGGTAGAACTCGCGGTCCTCGACCGCGATCAGGGTATCCAGCAGGTGCGGCGGCACCTCGCTCAGCTGGATCAGGATGCGGTCCTCGTTGTGCGCCGGATACAGGCCGCCGATCAGCAGCGGCTCCAGCCGCGCCACGGCCAGCTCGCTACCCTTGGGGCCGCTCAGCCCGGCCACCTGGTTGCCGGCGAAGCTCACGCGCAACTGCTGCGCCGGCTCGGTACCTTCATAGAACTGGAAGCCGCGGGTGTGCAGCTCGACCTGATTGCCGCTCACCGCCAGCTCGCCGGGGCTCTGGACCTTCGGCGTGCGCCGGTAGCCCAGCGCCTGCAGCTCGGTGAGGAAGTCCTCGCGGCTCAGCTTGAGCCCGGCGAACAACTCCAGAGGCCGAGCATAGACCTTGGCCGGCACCGTCCAGCGCTTGCCGGAGAATTTCTCCTGGACCTGGACGTCCAGATAGACCGCCACGCCGGCGAGCAGCACCAGCCCGACCAGGCCGAGCTTGACCAGCCAGCCCAGCCAGGCGCGGGAAGCCGGGACGGCCGGTTTGCGTGAGCGGGGACTACGGGGGGAGGGAGTACGGGATCTTGTCATGGGGCGGCATTATACGCAGTTGGGCGAGGGCGGACGGCACGTCCGGCGGTTTGCACGACCGGCAGCAGTCGCCATAATGGGCCCTTAGACCTATTTCCGACGAAAAGGATCACCTGTGACCCAGTCCCTGATCGAAGCCCTGCAGAACCCCGCCCTGTACCCCCACCCGGTGGAGGGCTTCGAAGTCATCGAGACGCACATCTCCTGGGTCCTGCTCACCGGCCCCTACGCCTACAAGCTGAAGAAGCCGGTCAACTTCGGCTTCCTCGACTTCAGCAGCCGCGAAGCGCGCGAGCACTTCTGCCGCGAGGAGCTGCGCCTCAACCAGCGCACCGCCCCGGACATCTACCTGGAAGTCCTGCCGGTCACCGGCAGCCTCGAGGCCCCGCAGCTCGGCGGCGACGGCCCGGTACTCGACCACGTGCTGAAGATGCGCCAGTTCCCGCAGAGCGGCCTGCTGTCCAACGTGCTGGCCCGCGGCGAACTGACCAGCGCGCACATCGACGAGCTCGCCCGGCAGATCGCGGCCCTGCATGCCGAGGCCAAGCAGGTGCCGGAAGAACACGAACTGGGCAGCGCCGAGGCGGTGATGGCGCCAGTGCGGCAGAACTTCGAGCAGATCCGCCCGCTGCTCGCCGAAGCCGCCGACCTCACCCAGCTGCAGCACCTCGAGGCCTGGGCCGAGGACACCTTCACCCGCCTGCAGCCGCTGCTCGACCGGCGCAAGGCCGACGGCTTCATCCGCGAATGCCACGGCGACATCCACCTGGCCAACGTCACCCTGCTCGACGACCACGTCCTGCTGTTCGACTGCATCGAGTTCAACGAGCCGTTCCGCCTGATCGACGTGATCAGCGATGCGGCTTTCCTCGCCATGGACCTCGAGGACCGCGGTCTCAAGGCGCTGTCGCGGCGCTTCATCAATGCCTACCTGGAGCTGACCGGCGACTACCGCGGCCTGACCCTGCTGCCGTTCTACAAGGCCTACCGGGCCATGGTCCGCGCCAAGGTCGGCCTGTTCCGCCTGGCCCAGGAGCAGGACCCGGCCGAGCGCGCGGCCATCCTGCGCCAGTACCGCAACTATGCCGCCCTGGCGGAAAGCTACAGCGCCATCCCCTCGCGCTTCCTGGCCATCACCCACGGCGTGTCCGCGGTCGGCAAGAGCCACGTGGCCATGCGCCTGGTGGAAGCCTTCGGCGCCATTCGCCTGCGCTCGGACGTCGAACGCAAGCGCCTGTTCCCGGCCGCGGCCGCAGCCGAGCTGTACTCCAGCAGCGCGACCCTCGCCACCTACACCCACCTGCACCTGCAGGCCGCCGGCATCCTGCAGGCGGGCTTCCCGGTGGTCCTGGACGCCACCTACCTCAAGCAGGCCCAGCGCCAGGCCGCGCACGCCGTGGCCGAGCAGACCGGCGTGCCCTTCCTGATCCTCGACTGCCACGCCCCCGAAGCGCTGATCGCAGCCTGGTTGGCCGAGCGCCAGGCCGAGGGCGTGGACCCCTCCGACGCCACCCTCGAGGTGATCCGCGCCCAGGAAGCGGGCCGCGAGCCGCTGAGCGAGGTCGAGCAGGCGCACAGCGCTCGTATCGACACCCACGAGGCCGCCAGCCTCGACGACCTGGTCGAGCGCATCCGCCGCCAACTGCCGGGACTCTGACGCCGCCCCACCGCCCCACGCCGCGACTGGCGGCACTCGCCGATAATCCAGCGCCGACTAGACTTGCTGGCGAGAGATGCCAGCAACGCGCAGGGCGGCGCAGCAGGCCCGGCGAGCGGATGGCTGCGAGGGGGAAGCGGAATGAACGACGAGCTGTTGCAGATGAAGAACCTCGGCAAGACTTCGGTGCTGTGGCTGCATGCGGTCGGCATCCACAGCGCCGGCGAGCTGCGCCGCCGCGGCGCGGTCGCCGCCTACCGGGCGGTGCTCGCCCGCGGCTTCAACGCCTCGCGCGTGCTGCTCTACTCGATCGAAGGCGCCCTGCTCGACCTGCACTGGAACGAACTGCCGCACGAACACAAGCATCGCCTGCTGAGCCAGCTCGCCGACCAGGACCCACGCAACAAGAGCTAGCTCACAACCCCCGCAGTCATCAATTTACCCGGCGGGGCGAAAACCCTATTGTCTGCAGGCGCTTGGCGCCATTGATCGACCAGCCCCCCAAGGAATCGCGCCTCATGTATCTCACCGGCGAGCAACCGGCCTATGCCGACCGACTGATCAACCATCTGCAGAGCCTGCCCGGACAGCTGGTGGAAGGCCTCGAACCCTCGGGGCCGACGCTGGAGATCGCCAACCTGCAGGACGTCGCGGCCCAGTTGCCGGGCAACCAGCTGTACTTCATCGAAAGCGGCCTGCTGCAGGTCAAGATCGACGAGCGCCCGGTGTTCTTCCTCTGCGAGGGCGACCTGCTCGGCCTGCGCCAGGGCCTCGACCTGCCGGCCTGCAGCTACAGCTGCGAGGATCCGGTGCGCCTGCGCCCCTACGCGCGCAACGCCCTGTTCAGCCACATCCATGCCGATCCGCACCGCCAGGAGCTGTTCACCCAGTACCTGATCGGCCAGATCGCCCTGCTCTCCGATGCCCTGGCCCACCTGCGCCAGCCCGACCTGCGCCCCAGCACCGGCTTCCAGCACTTCGCCGCCGGCGAGGAGCTGATCCACCAGGGCGACGAGGCGGACAACGTGTTCATCATCGTCGAGGGCCATGCCGAGGCCTTCGTCGACGGCCATCGCGTCGGCGACGTGCAGAAGGACGAGATCTTCGGCGCCATGGCGGTGTTCACCGGCGAGCAGCGCAGCGCCACGGTGATCGCCAGCGAGCCGTGCACGGTGATGGTGATCCCCAAGGAGCAGTTCATCAGCCTGATGCACAGCAACCCGCGCATCGCCCACAGCCTGATCGAAAGCCTGGCCCGACGCATCCGCCTGCTCAACCAGGAAGTCACCCAACTGCGCAGCAGCCGCGACGCCTGACCGCCAACTATTCGCGCCCGCATGAGGCGGCCGGAGTCGATCCGGCCGCCTTTTTGTTGCCGGCGATTTGTACGCCGGTCACGGCTTGCGCCGCTGGCGCAGGGCGGCACAGCGATCCTGCGCCAGCGGCGCCGGGGTGTACCAGACGAAGTCGGCCTGCGCGGCGCTCACCGGCTGGCCCACTTCCGCCAGCAGCAGCACCTGCGTCCCCGCCGCGGCGCCGAGGTCGGCCAGGTGCAGCGGCACGCCGAGATCACGGCGGACATGGTAGGCCCCGGCCAGCAGCACCGCCGGCGCCGGTGCTGCCAGCAGGCGCTCGGCCATCCGCCGGTCGCGCTGCTGCTGCACGGCGAGCATGGCCGGCAGCTGGCTGGCCGGCAGCAGGTTGCAGTGCGACTCGCGGATCTGCCCCAGCAGCGCCTCGCGCACCGCCGGGGTGGTGGAGCGCGGCCCCTGCAAGTCCGGCACCGCACGGTAGATGCGGCCGATCTCGGCCGGATCGAGGTTGGCCGCCAGCAGCAGCTCCGGCTGCGCCAGGGCGTGGCGCACCAGCGGGCCGTACAGCGCCCAGTCCCAGCCCTTCTGCCAGGCCAACGCCGCCGGTAGATCCGCCGGCCACTCACCGCGCGCAGCCGGCCCGCGCAGCCCGTCGACCCGCGCCTGCTGCTCGGGGTTGAGCATCTCCAGCAGCAGGGCGCCCGGCCGGCGCTCGCTCGCCAGCGCCTGCAGCAGCCACAGCTGCAGGGCATGATGATCCGGATTGTCGTGCTGCTCGCCGACCAGCAGACGCTCGGCCGGCGCCAGCCGTTCGACCAGTTGCGCCGGGGTCAGCCGCGCCCCGGAATGCAGGTCGACGATCACGCCCAGCTCGGCATGCGCACGGCCCTCGGGGCTCTGCCAGGCCGGCAGCGGCGGCAGGCTGTGACAGGCGGCCAGCAAGGCCAGGCAGCAGAACCACAGGATGCGCATGGCGTCCTCCTCAGCGCACGATGATCAAGGGATGGCCCCGCTCGGGATGGCGCTGCACCAGCACCTCGAGGCCGAACACCGCCTTCAGCGGCGCGGCCTGCAGCACCTCGGCGGGGGTGCCGAGCGCATGGATGGCGCCGCGCTCGAGCAACAGCAGGCGATCGCAGTAGCGCGCCGCCAGGTTGAGGTCGTGGAGCACCGCCAGCACGGCCACCCCGCGCCGCGCCAGCGCCTGCACCGCCTGCAGGATGGTGTGCTGGTGCAGCGGATCGAGCATGGCGGTCGGCTCATCGAGCAGCAGCACCTGCCCCGCCGCCCCCGGCCACAGCTGCGCCAGCACCCGCGCCAGATGCACGCGCTGGCGCTCGCCGCCGGACAGCGCCAGGTAGCTGCGCCCGGCCAGATGGGCGGCATCGGCCGCCGCCAGCGCCGCGGCGACGATCTCGCCGTCGCGCTGCCGCCCGGTGGCGTGCGGCAGGCGGCCCAGGGCCACCACCTCCTCGACGCGAAAGGCGAAGCCCAGCGTCGAGCTCTGCGGCAGCACCGCCAGCCGCCGCGCCCGCTCGGCGCCGGGCCAGGCGGCCAACTCGCGCCCGTCCAGCAGCACCCGTCCCTCGGCCGGCGCCAGCTCGCCGCTGAGCGCGCCCAGCAGGGTGCTCTTGCCGGCGCCGTTGGGGCCGAGCACGCCGAGCAGCTCGCCCGGGCGCAGCTCAAGGTCGATCCCGGTCAGCACCGGGCAAGGCCCGCGGCGCACCACCAGCCGTTCGGCACGCAGCATCACAGGCGCTCCCGGCGCAGCAGATAGAGGAAGCAGGGCGCCCCCAGCAGCGCCGTGAGGATGCCCAGCGGCAGCTCCGCCGGCGCCAGCAGCAGGCGCGCCGCCAGGTCGGCCAGCAGCAGCAGGCTCGCGCCGGCCAGCGCCGCGGCCGGCAGCAGGCGGCGATGATCCGGGCCGGTGAGCAGGCGCACCAGGTGCGGCACCACCAGACCGACGAAGCCGATCATCCCCGCCGCCGCCACGGCCGCACCGACGCCGAGCGCCACGCAGCACACCAGCTCGCGCTTGAGCCGCTCGACGTCGAAGCCCAGATGACGCGCCTCCGACTCGCCGAGCAGCAGCGCATTCAGCGCCGCGGCGCGGCGCGGCAGCCACAGCGTCACGCCCAGACACACCGGCAGCAGCGGCCACAGTCGCGCGTAGCTGGCGCCGTTGAGGCTGCCCAGGTTCCAGTAGGTCAGGCTGCGCAGCGCGCTGTCGTCGGCCAGGTAGCCGAACAGGCCAATGGCGGCGCCGGCCAGCGCGCTGAGGGCGATGCCGGCGAGCAGCATGCTCGCCACGCGGATCTCGCCGTCGCGCCGGCCCAGCCGATAGACCAGCGCGGTCACCCCGAGGCCGCCGGCAAAGGCGCAGGCCGACAGCAGCCAGGGCGCCAGCCAGGCCGGCGGCGCGCCGAGCAGGCTGGCGCCGACGATGGCCAGGGCCGCGCCCAGCGCGGCGCCGCTGGACACCCCGATCAGCCCCGGATCGGCCAGCGGGTTGCGGAACAGCCCCTGCATCGCCACGCCGCTCAGCGCCAGCACCGCGCCCACCGCCAGGCCGAGCAGCGCCCGCGGCAGACGGATCTGCCCGACGATCAGCTCGGCCTGCCGCAGCTCGGCGCCCTCCAGCGGCAGCCCGGCCAGGCGCAGCAGCGCGCGCAGGCTGTCGCCCAGCGACAGACTGACCGGGCCGAGCGCCAGGGCCAGCCAGAAGGCCAGCAGCAGCAGCAGCCACAGCCCGGGAAGCAGGAAGGAGCCGCACAGCGGACGGTTCATCGGATCGGGTTACCTTGCTGGAAAAAACAGCGCAGCAGCATAACAGGCCGCCCGCTGCCGCGATCTGGCATCCGCGCCGGACGCTGCGGATAATCGCGGCACACTCGGGAGGCGACCATGCAACGACTGTGCAGCAGCGATGAACTACCGGAAGGCCGCAGCCGCGGTTTCGGCCACGGCCACGCGGCCCTGCTGCTGGTGCGCCGCGAAGGCCGGGTGTACGCCTACCGCAACCGCTGTCCGCACCGCGGCATCCCGCTGGAATGGCAGCCCAACCGCTTCCTCGACGAGAGCGGCAGCCTGATCCAGTGCGCCACCCACGGCGCGCTGTTCCTCGTCGAGTCCGGCGAATGCGTGGCCGGCCCCTGCGCCGGCGAGCACCTCGTTGCCCTGGCCTGCCAGGAGCGGGACGGCGCCATCTGGGTCGACCGGTAACCCCGCGAGGCGCGGCGGCCAGCGGAACACGCCCTACCAGCGTACCTCCAGGCGCCGGACCAGCCGCATCCCCAGCGGCGACAGCTCGGCGCCGTAGGCCAGCACCTCCACCCCCGCATCCAATGCGGCCTGCAGCGCCGCGGCATACTGCGGATCGATCTCTTGCGCCGCCCGCACCGCCTCGACGCCGGAGAGGTTCACGCAGTACAGCTGCACCGCGCGAATGCCGCGGCGCGCCAGCACCGCCAGTTCGCGCAGGTGCTTGGCGCCGCGCGCGGTGCGCGCATCGGGGAAAGCCGCCACTGCCGAGTCGTCGAAGCCGAGAGTCACGCTCTTGACCTCGACGAACGCCGGGCCACTCGCGTAGTCCAGGCGGAAGTCGGCGCGGCTGTTCTCCTCGCCGTAGGCCACCTCGCGCCTGAGCGCGGTGAAGCCGGCCAGTTCGGCGATCGCCCCGCCGCGCAGCGCCTCCTCGACCAAGGCGTTGGCCCGCGCGGTGTTGACGCAGGCCAGGCGCCCCTGCGGCGTCTCGCTCAGCTCCCAGGTCCCGGGCAGCTTGCGCTTCGGATCGCTGGAGCGGCTGAACCACAGCCGGCCGCCCGCGGCCATGCAGTTGAGCATCGAGCCGGTGTTCGGGCAGTGGATGGTCAGCGCCTCGCCACTGGCGGTTTCGATATCGGCGAGGAAGCGCTTGTAGCGGCGCAGCAGGCGCCCCTCCTCCAGCGGCGGGTCAAACTGCATCGGGGCGCCAGCTCTTCAGGCCGCGGGCGATGCGCTCGACCGCCTGTTCGAGGCGCGGCAGGCTCTGCGTGTAGGCGAAGCGCACGTGCTGGCCGGCCAGATGGCGGCCGAAGTCCAGCCCCGGGGTGATCGCCACGTGCTCGGTCTCCAGCAGATGGCGGCAGAACGCCTGGGAGTCGCCACCGAACGCCGAGATGTCGGCGTACAGGTAGAAGGCGCCCTGCGGCTCCACGGCGATCCTGAAGCCCAGCGCGCGCAACGCCGGCAGCAGGTAGTCGCGGCGGCGGGCGAACTCGGCGCGGCGCGCCTCGAGGATCGCCAGGGTCGGCGCCTCGAAGCAGGCCAGCGCGGCGTGCTGGGCCACGGTCGGCGCGCTGATGTAGAGGTTCTGCGCCAGCTTCTCCAGCTCCGGCACCGCATCCTGCGGCGCCACCAGCCAGCCGAGGCGCCAGCCGGTCATGCCGAAGTACTTGGAGAAGCTGTTGAGCACGAAGGCCTCGGCGTCCACCTCCAGCACGCTGGGCGCGTCCAGGCCGTAGGTCAGGCCGTGGTAGATCTCGTCGACCACCAGCTGGCCGCCGCGAGCCCTCAGCGCCGTCGACAGCGCGGCCAGCTCGGCGCGACTCAGCACCGTGCCGGTGGGGTTGGCCGGCGAGGCGAGCAGCGCGCCGACGCTGTTGGCGTTCCAGTGCCGCGCCACCAGCTCGGCGGTGAGCTGGTAGTTCTCCGCCGGCCCCACCGGCACCAGCTGGGCATCGCCCTCGACCAGGCGCAGGAAGTGCCGGTTGCACGGATAGCCGGGGTCGGCCAGCAGCCAGTGCTTGCCCGGATCGACCAGCAGGGCGCTGGCCAACAGCAGGGCGCCGCTGCCACCGGGGGTGATCAGGATGCGTTCTGGATCGACGCTCAGCCCGTAGCGGCTGGCGTAGAAGCCGGCCAGCGCCTCGCGCAGTGCCGGCAGGCCGCGCGCCGCGGTGTAGCGGGTGTGCCCGGCGGCCAGCGCGGCCTGGCCCGCGCGCACGATCGGCTCGGCGGTGGCGAAGTCCGGCTCGCCGATTTCCAGGTGGATCACGTCGTGGCCGGCGGCCTGCAGCTCGTGGGCGCGGCCGAGCAGCGCCATGACGTGAAAGGGTTCGATGGCGCGGCTGCGCGCGCTGTAGGACGGAGCCATGCGGCCCTCCGGGATTCGGGCAAAAGGCGATTCTAGCCAACTGTCCCACGCCATGGCAGGCCGCCGGCTGCGCCGGGCTGGCGCCCGCCCGGGGATTCTGGTAGGTTCGCCCGCTTGCAACCGCAGGGCCGGCTAAAATGCCGCTGATGGACACAACCTGCGCACGGGATTAGCGAACGTGAGAGGCGGACATACCATGCCGACCAAGACCCAAGACAAAAGCCAGATCCGCGCCTTCGAGCCCTATGTCGAAACCAAGGGCGAGGAGTACATGGGCGACAAGATGCGCGCCCACTTCACCAGCATCCTCAACGGCTGGAAGAAGCAGCTGATGGAGGAAGTCGACCGCACCGTGCACCACATGCAGGACGAGGCCGCCAACTTCCCCGACCCGGCCGACCGCGCCAGCCAGGAAGAGGAATTCAGCCTGGAACTGCGCACTCGCGACCGCGAGCGCAAGCTGATCAAGAAGATCGACGAAACCCTGCAGCTGATCGAAGACAACGAGTACGGCTGGTGCGACTCCTGCGGCGTCGAGATCGGCATCCGCCGCCTCGAGGCGCGGCCGACCGCCACCCTGTGCATCGACTGCAAGACCCTCGCCGAGATCAAGGAAAAGCAGCTGGGTTCCTGACCCGCAACGGGGCGCCACGGCGCCCCGCGCTGTTTCTGCCGCCCATGAACGCCCCCGCCTACACCGGCCGCTTCGCCCCCACGCCCAGCGGCTACCTGCACTTCGGCTCGCTGGTCGCCGCCCTCGCCTCCTATCTCGACGCCCGCGCCGCCGGCGGCCGCTGGCTGCTGCGCATGGAGGATATCGACCCGCCGCGCGAGGTGCCCGGCGCCCAGGACGCCATCCTGCGCACCCTGGAAACCTACGGCTTCGCCTGGGACGGCGCGGTGGAACGGCAGAGCACGCGCCACGAGGCCTACGCCGCCGCGCTCGACGAACTGCTCGAACGCGGCCTGGCCTACCCCTGCAGCTGCTCGCGCAAGCAGCTCGAGGGCCAGCCGATCTACCCGGGCACCTGCCGCGACGCCGGCCGTCCGGCGCACGATGCGGCGATCCGCCTGCGCGTGCCGGACGCCGAATACGCCTTCGTCGACCGCGTGCAGGGCCGCTTCGCGCAGAACCTCGCCCGCGAGGTCGGCGACTTCGTCATCCGCCGCCGCGACGGCCTGTACGCCTACCAGCTGGCAGTGGTGCTCGACGACGCCTGGCAGGGCGTCACCGACGTGGTGCGCGGCGCCGACCTGCTCGACTCCACCCCGCGCCAGCTGTACCTGCAGGAGCTGCTCGGCCTGCCCCGGCCGCGCTACCTGCACATCCCGCTGCTGCTGCAGCCCGACGGCCACAAGCTCGGCAAGTCCTACCGCTCGCCGCCGCTGCCGGCCGACCAGGCGCCGGCCCTGCTCGCCCGCGCCCTGCGCGCCCTCGGCCAGCCAGCGCCGGCCGAACTGGCGCACGGCAGCGCCGCCGAGGTGCTGGCCTGGGGCGTGCGCCACTGGAATCCCGCCGCCATTCCGCGCCAGGCGGGCCTGGCCGAGGCACAGTTGCGCTGAGCGCACAACCCGACTGTTACCGGCTTCTGCTTCGTGGCGGCCTCCGTTACCATCCGGGACATCCCACGACGAGGTATCCCATGTATATCTACCGGCTGGTCCTGCTCCTGGTAGTGGGGATCTACCTGTTTTCCCCGGCCATCATGGACTGGTGGATCGACCCCAACGGCGCCTGGTACCGCCCCTACCTGCTGTGGCTGATCCTCATCGCCGTGACCTTCATCCTGCAGAGCCAGCGCGATGCCGACGAGCTTTAGCCTCACCCACCTGATGCTGATCAGTGCCGCCTACCTGCTGGTGCTGTTCGGCATCGCCTGGCTGACCGAACGCGGGGCGGTGCCGCGCGCGCTGGTGCGCCACCCGCTGGTCTACACCCTGTCGATGGGCGTGTACGCCAGCGCCTGGGCATTCTTCGGCGCGGTCGGCCTGGCCTACCAGTACGGCTACGGCTTCCTGGCCATCTACCTCGGCCTGTCCGGCGCCTTCCTGCTGGCGCCGGTGCTGCTCTACCCGATCCTGCGCCTGACCCGCACCTACCAGCTGTCCTCGCTGGCCGACCTGTTCGCCTTCCGCTTCCGCAGCACCTGGGCCGGCACCCTCACCGCGCTGTTCAGCCTGGTCGCCGTGCTGCCGCTGCTGGCCCTGCAGATCCAGTCGGTCGCCGACTGCGTCGACCTGATCACCGGCGAGGCGATCCATAGCCGCGTGGCGCTGGGCTTCTGCACCCTGATCACCCTGTTCACCATCCTGTTCGGCTCGCGGCGCATCGCCACCCGCGAGCGCCACGAGGGCCTGGTGATCGCCATCGCCTTCGAGTCGCTGGTCAAGCTGTGCGCGATGATCGGCATCGGCCTGTACGCCCTGTACGGCGTGTTCGACGGCCCCGCCGGTCTCGAGCAGTGGCTGCTGCAGAACCAGGCCGCCCTCGCCACCCTGCACACGCCGCTGCAGGAAGGCCCCTGGCGCACCCTGCTGCTGGTGTTCTTCGCCGCCGCGATCACCATGCCGCACATGTTCCACATGGCGTTCACCGAGAACCTCAACCCGCGCGCGCTGGTCAGCGCCAGCTGGGCCCTGCCGCTGTTCCTGCTGCTGATGAGCCTGGCGGTGCCGCCGATCCTGTGGAGCGGCCTCAAGCTCGGCGTGGCCAGCAGCCCGCAGTACTTCACCCTCGGCCTCGGCCTCGCGGTGAGCAACCCCTGGCTGGTACTGGCCGCCTTCGTCGGCGGGCTGTCCGCCGCCAGCGGCCTGGTCATCGTGGTCACCCTGGCGCTGTCGGGCATGGTGCTCAACCACGTGGTGCTGCCGCTGTACCAGCCGCCGGCCGAGGGCAACATCTACCGCTGGCTGAAATGGACCCGCCGCGCGCTGATCGTCACCATCATCGCCGCCAGCTACGCCTTCTACCTGCTGATCGGCTCCGGCCAGGACCTCTCGCACCTGGGCACGGTGTCCTTCGTCGCCACCCTGCAGTTCCTCCCCGGCGCGCTGTCGGTGCTGTACTGGCCGACGGCCAACCGGCGCGGCTTCATCGCCGGCCTGCTGGCCGGCGCCAGCGTGTGGACCCTGACCATGCTGCTGCCGCTGGTCGGCCACCTGCCGGGCTTCTACCTGCCGCTGCTGGACATGATCTACGTGCTCGACGACACCAGCTGGCACCTGGCGGCGCTGGCCTCGCTGGCCGCCAACGTGCTGGTGTTCACCCTGGTGTCGCTGTTCAGCCAGCCGAGCGCCGAGGAGCAGAGCACCGCCGAGGCCTGCACGGTGGACAACGTGCGCCGCCCGCAGCGCCGCGAGCTGATCGCCGCCTCGCCGCAGGAGTTCGCCGCCGAGCTGGCCAAGCCGCTCGGCGCGCGCACCGCGCAGCGCGAGGTGGAGCAGGCGCTGCACGACCTGCAGCTGCCCTTCGACGAGCAGCGCCCCTACGCCCTGCGCCGCCTGCGCGATCGCATCGAGGCCAACCTCTCCGGCCTGATGGGCCCCAGCGTGGCCCAGGACATCGTCGAGAACTTCCTGCCCTACAAGGCCGCCGACGAGAGCTACGTCACCGAGGACATCCATTTCATCGAGAGCCGCCTGGAGGACTACCAGTCGCGCCTCACCGGCCTGGCCGCCGAACTCGACGCCCTGCGCCGCTACCACCGGCAGACCCTGCAGGACCTGCCGATGGGCGTCTGCTCGCTGGCCCAGGACCAGGAAATCCTCATGTGGAACCGGGCCATGGAGGAGCTCACCGGCGTCGAGGCGCAACTGGTGGTCGGCTCGCGCCTGAGCACCCTGCCCGAGCCGTGGCGCGGGCTGCTGAGCACCTTCATCGACGCGCCCGACGAGCACCTGCACAAGCAGCGCCTGGCCCACGACGGCCAGACCCGCTGGCTCAACCTGCACAAGGCGGCCATCGACGAGCCGCTGGCACTCGGCAGCAGCGGCCTGGTGCTGCTGGTCGAGGACCTCACCGAGACCCAGCTGCTGGAGGACCGCCTGATCCACTCCGAGCGCCTGGCCTCGATCGGCCGCCTGGCCGCCGGGGTGGCCCACGAGATCGGCAACCCGGTCACCGGCATCGCCTGCCTGGCGCAGAACCTGCGCGAGGAGCGCGAGGGCGACGCCGAGGTGATCGAGAACTGCCAGCAGATCATCGAGCAGACCAAGCGCATCACCCGCATCGTCCAGTCGCTGATGAGCTTCGCCCACGCCGGCGGGCGCCAGCAGGCGCGCGAGCCGGTGTGCCTGGCGGAAGTGGCGCGCGAGGCGATCGGCCTGCTGTCGCTCAACCGCAACCACGACGTGCAGTACTTCAACCTGTGCGATCCGCAGCACTGGGTCGAGGGCGATCCGCAGCGCCTGGCCCAGGTGCTGATCAACCTGCTGTCCAACGCGCGCGACGCCTCGCCGCCCGGCGGCGCCATCCGCGTGCGCTCGGCGGCGCGCGACGGCGCCATCGAGCTAACCGTCGAGGACGAGGGCTCGGGGATCCCCAAGTCGATCGTCGACCGCCTGTTCGAACCCTTCTTCACCACCAAAGACCCCGGCAAAGGGACCGGCCTGGGCCTCGCACTGGTCTATTCGATCGTCGAGGAGCATTATGGAGAAATAAGCATCGACAGCCCGGCGGACCCGGAACACCAGCGCGGCACGCGCATCCGGATCACCCTGCCGCGCCATGGCGGCCCCGCAGCCGTCGAAAACCCGTGAAGCCGCTGGACACTGCAATCGAACCGCCACGGCGTGGCCATACCGCCCGACGATCGGTCCTCCGCCCCTGGCGGGCGCACCCGCGAAGCCGTCCGCAGAGACCGGCAGCGACAGTTGCCAGCCGCTTCCGAGCACGTCGCGAGAGCTGAACAGACATGCCACATATTCTCATCGTCGAAGACGAAACCATCATCCGCTCGGCGCTGCGCCGCCTGCTGGAGCGCAACCAGTACCAGGTCAGCGAGGCCGGCTCGGTACAGGAGGCCCGCGAGCGTTACAGCATTCCCGGCTTCGACCTGGTGATCAGCGACCTGCGCCTGCCCGGCGCGCCGGGCACCGAACTGATCGGCCTGGCCGGCGGCACCCCGGTGCTGATCATGACCAGCTACGCCAGCCTGCGCTCGGCGGTCGACTCGATGAAGCTCGGCGCCATCGACTACATCGCCAAGCCGTTCGACCACGACGAGATGCTCCAGGCGGTGGCACGCATCCTGCGCGAGCGCCAGACGCGCAGCACGGCGCCGGCCGCCACCCCGGCCGAGCTGCCGGCCGCGCCGGCACCGGCCGCCGAGATCGGCATCATCGGCGCCTG
>DASQBU010000289.1:0-14331 GCA_035635035.1 Pseudomonas sp. | reverse complement strand
CATGTTCAAGCGCCAGGCCGGCATGAAGGACAGCAGCAATCTGCTGCCGGGGCACGGTGGCGTGCTGGACCGTATCGACAGCCTGACCGCTGCGGTACCGATGTTTGCCGTGCTGCTCTGGCTGCATGGCTGGGGTGTGTTGTGAAGCAGCAGATAACCGTACTGGGAGCGACCGGATCCATCGGTCTGTCCACCCTCGATGTGATCGCCCGTCATCCGCATGACTACGCGGTGTTCGCCCTGACCGGCTTCACCCGGCTGGCCGAGCTGGAGCGCCTGTGCCTGCAGCACCGCCCGCGCTATGCGGTGGTGCCGAGCGCGGAGGCGGCCGGCGTGCTGCGCGACAAGCTGCGCGGCGGCGGCCTGGCGACCGAGGTGCTGGTCGGCGAGGAGGGGCTGTGCGCGGTGGCCGCGCATCCCGAGGTGGATGCGGTGATGGCCGCCATCGTCGGCGCGGCGGGGCTCAAGCCGACCCTGGCGGCGGTGCAGGCGGGCAAGCGCGTGCTGCTGGCCAACAAGGAGGCGCTGGTGATGTCCGGCGCGCTGTTCATGCAGGCGGTGCAGGCGCACGGCGCCCAGCTGCTGCCGATCGACAGCGAGCACAACGCCATCTTCCAGTGCATGCCGGGCGATTATGCGCGCGGCCTGGGCCAGGTCGGCGTTCGCCGTATCCTGCTCACCGCCTCCGGCGGGCCGTTCCGCAGCTGGCCGCTGGAGCGCCTGGCCGAGGCCACTCCGCAGCAGGCCTGCGCCCACCCGAACTGGGCGATGGGGCGCAAGATCTCGGTGGACTCGGCGAGCATGATGAACAAGGGCCTCGAGCTGATCGAGGCCTGCTGGCTGTTCGATGCGCGCCCGGCCCAGGTCGAGGTGGTGATCCACCCGCAGAGCGTGATCCATTCGCTGGTCGACTACGTCGACGGCTCGGTATTGGCCCAGCTCGGCAATCCAGACATGCGCACGCCGATCGCCCATGCCCTGGCCTGGCCGAAGCGGATCGACTCCGGGGTGGCACCGCTGGATTTGTTCGCCATCGCCCGCCTGGACTTCGAGGCGCCGGACGAGCGGCGCTTCCCCTGTCTGAAGCTGGCGCGTCAGGCGGCCGAAAGCGGCGGAACCGCGCCGGCCCTGCTCAATGCGGCCAACGAGGTGGCCGTGGCGGCTTTCCTTGACGAGCGCATCCGCTTCCACCAGATTCCTCAGATGATCGAGGCGGTACTGGGTCATATCGAGGCCGAGCCGGTGCGCGAGCTGGATGCGGTGTTGCTGGCCGACGGGCAGGCGAGGGCGGCTGCCCGGGATTGGCTGGGACGCTACGGACGCTGAGTTCGGAGGTTTTCTGATGAGCGCGCTGTACATGATCGTCGGCACCCTGGTGGCGCTGGGGGTGCTGGTCACCTTCCACGAGCTGGGGCATTTCTGGGTGGCGCGGCGCTGCGGGGTCAAGGTGCTGCGCTTTTCGGTGGGCTTCGGCATGCCACTGCTGCGCTGGCACGACCGCCAGGGCACCGAATATGTCGTGGCGGCCATTCCCCTGGGCGGCTACGTGAAGATGCTCGACGAGCGCGAGGGCGAGGTGGCGCCGGCCGAGCTGGATCGTGCCTTCAATCGCAAGCGCGTGCACCAGCGCTTCGCCATCGTCCTGGCCGGGCCGGCCGCCAACTTCCTGCTGGCGCTGCTGTTCTTCTGGATTCTCGCCATGCTGGGCGGCCAGCAGGTGCGGCCGGTGGTCGGCAGCGTCGAGCCGGGCAGTCTGGCGGCGCAGGCGGGGCTGGCCAGCGGTGCGGAAATCCTGGCGGTCGACGGTGAGCCGACCCGCGGCTGGAACGAGGTCAACCTGCAGCTGATCCGCCGCCTCGGCGAAACCGGCACCCTGCGCCTGCGCGTCCAGGAGCCGGGCTCGACGGTGGAGGGCGAGCATGCCGTGCCGCTGGTCGGCTGGCTCGGTGGTGTCGAGAATCCCGAGCCGCTGGCCGCTCTCGGCGTGCACCCGTGGCGGCCGCAGATCGCGCCGGTGCTGGCGCAAATCGATCCCAAGGGGCCGGCGAAGGTGGCCGGCCTGCAGGTCGGTGACCGTCTGCTGAGCCTGGATGGCCAGGCGCTGGGCGACTGGCAGCAGGTGGTCGACGGCGTGCGCGGGCGCGCCGGCCAGCGCGTCGTCTTCATGGTCGAGCGCGAGGGTCGCCGTTTCGAGCTGGGCCTGACCCTGGCGGCGCGCGGCGACAAGCAGTCGCTCAAGGGCTATCTCGGTGCGGGTGTCGCGGGCGGCGAGTGGCCGGCGGACATGCTGCGCGAAGTCCGCTACGGTCCGCTGGAAGCAGTGGGCGAGAGCCTCCGGCGCACCTGGTCGATGAGTCGGATGACCCTCCAGTCCATCGGCAAAATGCTGTTCGGCGAGCTCTCGGTAAAAAACTTGAGTGGCCCGATAACGATTGCTAAAGTGGCGGGCGCTTCAGCCCAGTCTGGGGTGGGGGATTTCCTGAGTTTCCTTGCCTATCTGAGCATTAGCCTGGGGGTGCTCAACCTGTTGCCGATCCCGGTCCTCGATGGCGGGCATCTGCTGTTCTATCTGGTTGAGTGGGTTCGGGGGCGCCCCCTGTCCGAGCGGGTACAGGCGGTCGGCATGCAGATCGGCGTCAGCCTGGTGGTCGGTCTGATGCTCCTCGCGCTGTTTAATGACATCAACCGGCTGTAACCTGCCATGCATTGCGGAACTGCCGCCTGTTGCGGCAGTTCCTTTTTAGTCAGTCTGAAAAAGATAGAAAGGACTTCATGAAACGCTTGCTGCTACCGGCGGTAATTGCCGCGCTGATGACCGCCGAAGTTCACGCCGAGTCCTTCACCATTTCCGATATTCGCGTCAACGGTCTGCAGCGCGTGTCCGCCGGCAGTGTGTTCGGGGCCTTGCCGCTCAACGTCGGCGACGCGGTGGATGATCGTCGTCTGGTGGACGCGACTCGCTCGCTGTTCAAGACCGGCTTCTTCCAGGATATCCATCTCGGTCGCGACGGCAACGTGCTGGTGATCGATCTGGTCGAGCGCCCGTCGATCTCTGCCATCGAAATCGAGGGCAACAAGGCCATCAACACCGACGACCTGCTCAAGGGGCTGCAGAAGTCCGGCCTCGCCGAAGGCGAAATCTTCCAGCAGGCGACCCTCGAGGGCGTGCGTAACGAGCTGCAGCGCCAGTACGTGGCCCAAGGCCGCTACTCCGCCAGCATCGAGACCAAGGTGGTTCCCCAGCCGCGCAACCGTGTATCGCTGAAGATCAATATCAACGAAGGAACGGTCGCGGCGATCCAGCACATCAACATCGTCGGCAACAAGGTGTTTTCCACCGACGAGCTGACCGCGCTGTTCGAACTGCGCACCACCAACTGGCTGTCGTTCTTCCGCAACGACGACAAGTATTCCCGCGAGAAGCTGTCCGGCGACCTCGAGCGCCTGCGTTCGTACTACCTCGATCGCGGCTACATCAACATGGACATCTCCTCGACCCAGGTGTCCATCACCCCGGACAAGAAGCACGTCTACGTCACCGTCAATATCAACGAGGGCGAGAAGTACCGCATCCGCGACGTGAAGCTGGTCGGCGACCTGCGCGTGCCGGAAGAGGAAGTGCGCCAGCTGCTGCTGGTCAAGGAGGGGCAGATCTTCTCGCGCAAGGTGATGACCAGCACTTCCGAGCTGATCACCCGGCGCCTGGGCAACGAGGGCTACACCTTCGCCAACGTCAACGGCATCCCGCAGCCGCATGACGAAGACCATACCGTCAGCCTGACTTTCGCCGTCACCCCGGGCAAGCGCGCCTACGTCAATCGCATCAACTTCCGCGGCAACACCAAGACCGAGGACGAAGTGCTGCGCCGCGAGATGCGCCAGATGGAGGGCGGCTGGGCCTCGACCTACCTGATCGACCAGTCCAAGACCCGTCTCGATCGCCTGGGCTACTTCAAGGAGGTCAACGTCGAGACTCCGCAGGTGCCGGGCAGCGACGACATGGTCGACGTCAACTACAGCGTCGAGGAGCAACCGTCCGGCTCGGTCAGCGCCAGCGTCGGCTTCGCCCAGAGCTCCGGCCTGATCCTCGGCGGCTCGATCAGCCAGAACAACTTCCTCGGTACCGGCAACAAGGTCAACGTCGGCCTGACCAAGAGCGACTACCAGACCCGCTACAACTTCGGCTTCACCGACCCCTACTGGACCGAGGACGGCGTCAGCCTCGGCTACAACATGTTCTACCGCACCACCGACTACAGCAACCTGAACGTCAACATGTCGAGCTACTCGGTGGACAGCATGGGTGCCGGGGTCAACCTGGGCTACCCGATCAGCGAGACGGCGCGCCTGACCTACGGTCTGTCGGCCCAGCAGGACAAGATCGGTACCGGCACCTACACGGTGCAGGAGATCCACGACTTCATCGCCCAGGAAGGCAGCAATTTCAACACCTTCAAGGGCTCGATCGGCTGGTCGGAGTCGACCCTCAACCGTGGCACCTTCGCCAGCCGGGGTCATTCGCAGAACCTCACCGGCGAGATCACCCTGCCGGGCAGCGACCTGTCCTTCTATCGCATCGACTACAACGGCCAGGTCTACAAGCCGCTGTGGAAGAAGGACTACGCCATGCGCTTCCATACCCACCTGGGCTATGCCGACAGTTTCGGCTCGACCAACAAGTTGCCGTTCTACGAGAACTACTTTGCCGGCGGCTTCAGCTCGGTACGCGGTTTCCGCGACAACTCCATGGGCCCGCGCAGTACGCCCAATCCTAACGATCCCAGCCAGACCCCGCAGCCGTTCGGCGGCAACGTGCTGGTCACCGGCGGGGCGGAGCTGCTGTTCCCGACGCCGTTCGTCAAGGATCAGCGCTCGCTGCGCACCGTGCTGTTCTGGGACGCCGGTAGCGTCTTCGATACCAACTGCAGCGCGGCCCAGAAGCAGCGCGGCGAGTCCGGCTGCAACCTGAGCCTGAGCGACATGGGCAGCACCGTGGGCATCGGCATGAACTGGCTGACCGCCATGGGCCCGCTGAGCTTCAGCCTCGGCATGCCGATCAAGCAGCCGAGCAATGCCGATACCCAGGTGTTCCAGTTCTCTCTTGGCCAATCGTTCTAAGTCCGCTGGGCACCCCAGCCAACCGCTTTCTAGCAGGAGTTCATCGTGCGCAAGTTGACCCAAGCTGCCCTGTTTGCCGCCGCCATGGCGAGCATGCCGGCCTTCGCTGAAATGAATATCGCAGTGCTCAATTACCAGATGGCCCTGCTCGAGTCCGACGCGGCCAAGAAGTACGCGGTGGATGCCGAGAAGAAGTTCGGCCCGCAGCTCAACCGCCTGAAGACCCTGGAAAGCGATGCCAAGCGCATCCAGGACCGCCTGACCAAGGAAGGCGACAAGCTGCCGCAGAGCGAGCGTGAACGCCTCGAGCTGGAATTCAAGCAGAAGGCCCGCGACTTCCAGTTCCAGTCCAAGGAGCTGAACGAGACCAAGGCGGTTGCCGACCGCGACATGCTCAAGCAGCTCAAGCCGAAGCTGGACAAGGCGGTCGAGGAAGTGCTCAAGAGCGGTGGCTATGATCTGGTGCTCGAGCGCGGCGCGGTCGTCGACGTCAAGCCGCAGTACGACATCACCAAGAAGGTGATCGAGCGCATGAACCTGCAGCACTGATCATGACGGCTCCTGTCTTTGCCCTGGGCGACCTGGCCCAGCGTGTGGGTGCCGAGCTGCGCGGTCCGGCCGATCTGCCGATCAGCGGGCTGGCTGCGCTGCAGGAGGCGGGCCCGCAGCAGCTGACCTTCCTGGCCAATGCGCACTACCGCAAGCACCTGGCCGAGTGTCGGGCCGGTGCCGTGCTGCTGACTCCGGCCGATGCCGAGGGGTATGCCGGTGCCGCCCTGGTGCTGGCCAATCCCTACCTGGCCTTCGCCCAGTTGTCGCACCTGTTCGATCGCAAGCCGGTGGCTTCTGCGGGCATCCATCCGACCGCGCTGGTGGCCGCGGATGCGCTGGTCGATCCGAGCGCTTCGGTCGGTCCCGGCGTGGTGATCGAGTCGGGCGCGGTGATCGGTGCGCGCGTCACCCTCGGCGCCCATTGCGTGATCGGTGCGCGCAGCGTGATCGGCGAGGATGGCTGGCTGGCGCCGCGGGTCACCCTCTACCACGACGTGCGCATCGGCAAGCGCGTGGTCATCCAGTCCGGCGCGGTGCTCGGCGGCGAGGGCTTCGGCTTCGCCAACGACAAGGGCGTGTGGGTCAAGATCGCCCAGATCGGCGGCGTGACCGTCGGCGACGACGTCGAGATCGGCGCCAACACCACCATTGATCGTGGCGCGCTGGCCGATACGCTGATCGGCAACGGCGTCAAGCTGGACAACCAGATCATGATCGCCCACAACGTGCAGATCGGCGACCATACCGCCATGGCCGGCTGTTGCGGCATTTCCGGCAGCACCAAGATCGGCAGCCACTGCATGATCGCCGGTGGCGTCGGCATGGTCGGGCACATCGAGGTGTGCGACAACGTCTTCGTCACCGGCATGACCATGGTCACCCGCTCGATCACCGAGCCGGGTGCCTATTCTTCGGGTACCGCCATGCAGCCGGCCGGCGAGTGGAAGAAGAGCGCCGCGCGCATTCGTCATCTCGACGACATGGCCAAGCGCCTGCAGCAGCTGGAAAAGCGCCTCGCCGCGGTGACCTCCGACGGAGATGTTGCATCAGATGCCTGATGCACGATTCTCCGTGTTTCCTATTTTGATCAAGGCCCCCACAACATGATGGACATCAACGAGATTCGCGAACTCCTGCCGCACCGCTACCCGTTCCTGCTGGTGGACCGGGTGGTGGAGATGGATCTCGAGGAAAAGCGCGTCCGCGCCTACAAGAACGTCACCATCAACGAGCCGTTCTTCAATGGCCACTTTCCGGGCCATCCGATCATGCCGGGTGTGCTGATCATCGAGGCCATGGCCCAGGCGGCCGGCCTGCTCGGTTTCAGCATGATGGACGCCAAGGCGGCTGCCGATACCCTGTACCTGTTCGTCGGTTCCGACAACCTGCGCTTCCGCTCGCCGGTGACCCCGGGCGACCAGCTGATCCTCGAGGCCCGGGTGCTCAGCGTCAAGCGTGGCCTGTGGAAGTTCGAGTGCCAGGCCAGCGTCGACGGCAAGGCGGTTTGCTCCGGCGAGATCATCTGCGCGGAACAGAAAAAATGACGTTGATCGACCCTCGCGCCATCGTCGACCCGAGCGCCAGGCTGGCTGACGGCGTCGAAGTCGGCCCCTGGTCGATCATCGGTCCGAATGTGGAGATCGGTGAGGGCTCCGTCGTCGGCCCCCATGTGATCGTGAAAGGGCCGACGGTGATCGGCAAGCACAACCGCATCTATCAGTTCTCCACGGTAGGGGAGGACACCCCCGACCTGAAGTACAAAGGCGAGCCGACCCGCCTGGTGATCGGCGACCACAACGTGATCCGCGAAGGCGTCACCATCCATCGCGGCACGGTGCAGGATCGCTACGAAACCACCATCGGCAACCACAACCTGCTGATGGCCTACGTGCACATCGGTCACGACAGCGTGATCGGCGATCACTGCATCCTGGTCAACAACACCGCGCTGGCCGGTCATGTACACGTCGACGACTGGGCGATCCTCTCCGGCTACACCCTGGTCCACCAGTTCTGCCATATCGGCGCGCACAGCTTCTCCGGCATGGGCACGGCGATCGGCAAGGACGTGCCGGCCTTCGTCACCGTGTTCGGCAGCCCGGCCGAAGCGCGCAGCATGAACTTCGAGGGCATGCGCCGGCGCGGCTTCAGCGACGAGGTCATGCACGCCCTGCGCCGCGCCTACAAGGCGGTGTACCGCAAGGGGCTGACCGTCGACGAGGCCATGGCCGAGCTGGCCGCGGATGCCGCCCAGTACCCCGAGGTGGCGCTGTTCTGCGACTCGGTGCGCAACTCGACCCGTGGCATCACCCGCTGACGCCATGTCCCGACCGCTCACCATCGCGCTGGTCGCCGGCGAGGCTTCCGGCGACATCCTCGGCGCCGGCCTGATGCAGGCGCTCAAGGCCCGCCATGCCGACGTGCGCTTCATCGGCGTCGGCGGGCCGCGCATGCAGGCCGAGGGCCTGAACTCCTACTTCCCGATGGAGCGTCTGGCGGTGATGGGCCTGGTCGAGGTGCTCGGCCGCCTGCCCGAGCTGCTCAAGCGCCGCCGCCAGCTGATCCGCACGCTGATCGCCGAGCGTCCCGACGTGTTCGTCGGCATCGATGCGCCGGACTTCAACCTCGGCGTCGAACTCAAGCTGCGCCAGGCGGGCATCCGCACCGTGCACTACGTCAGCCCCTCGGTGTGGGCCTGGCGGCAGAAGCGCGTGCTGAAGATCCGCCGCGCCTGCGACCTGATGCTCACCCTGTTTCCCTTCGAGGCGCGCTTCTACGAGGCGCAGCAGGTGCCGGTATGCTTCGTCGGCCACCCGCTGGCCGATGCCATCCCGCTGCAGGCCGAGCGTCCCGCCGCGCGGGCTGCGCTCGGCCTGCCGGAGCAGGGTGGCGTGGTCGCCCTGCTGCCGGGCAGTCGCGGCGGCGAGGTGGAACGGCTCGGCGGGTTGTTCCTCGACGCCGCCGAGCGGCTGAGCGCGCTGCGCCCCGGCGTGCGCTTCGTGCTGCCCTGCGCCAATGCCGAGCGTCGCGCGCAGCTCGAAGCCATGCTGGTCGACCGTGACCTGCCGGTGCAGTTGCTCGACGGCCGCTCCCACGAGGCGCTGGCCGCCTGCGATGCGGTGCTGATCGCCTCCGGCACCGCCACCCTCGAGGCGCTGCTGTTCAAGCGACCGATGGTGGTGGCCTATCGCGTGGCGCCGCTGACCTACCGGATTCTCAAGCGCCTGGTGAAAAGCCCGTACATCTCGCTGCCCAACCTGCTGGCCGCGCGCCTGCTGGTGCCTGAGCTGATCCAGGATGCCGCGACCCCCGAGGCGCTGGCCAGCACCCTGTTGCCGCTGCTCGACGACGGCAGCGCGCAGACCGCAGGCTTCGACGCCATCCACCGCACCCTGCGTCGCGACGCCTCGGCGCGCGCCGCCGAGGCGGTGCTGCAACTGGCGGAGCGCGGCTGATGCAGCTCGGTCTGGACTTCGCCCTGGTCGAGGAGCTGGTCGCCGGCGTCGACGAAGTGGGGCGCGGACCGCTGTGCGGTCCGGTGGTCACCGCCGCGGTGATCCTCGACCCGGCGCGGCCGATCGTCGGGCTCAACGACTCCAAGAAACTCACCGAAGCGCGCCGCGAGCGGCTGTTCGACGAGATCCGCGACAAGGCACTGGCCTGGTGCATCGGCCGCGCCGAGGTCGAGGAGATCGACCGCCTGAACATCCTGCAGGCCACCTTCCTCGCCATGCAGCGCGCGGTCGAGGGGCTGGCGATCCAGCCGCGCCTGGCGCTGATCGACGGCAACCGCTGCCCGAAGCTGCTGGTGCCCAGCGCGCCGGTGGTCGGTGGCGACGCCAAGGTGCCGGCCATCGCCGCCGCCTCGATCCTCGCCAAGGTCAGCCGCGATCGCGAGATGGCCGAACTGGAGCTGGTTTACCCCGGCTACGGTCTGGCCGGGCACAAGGGCTATCCGACCCCGGCGCATCTGGAGGCGCTCAGGCGCCTGGGGCCGACGCCGATCCATCGGCGCTCCTTCGCCCCGGTGCGGGCCTTGCTCGGCGGCGACTGAGCCCAGGCGCTGGAGTGTCGCACGGCTCGCCAGCGCGCTTGGCCGGCACTGATCAATGCGCCGATCTCTCCAGTAGCTCCCGGGATCATCGCCAGCGGGCGGGCTGCGCGTGAAGGCCGCGCTCGTCTGTCGCCGGAGAAGCGGCCTCGTGGCCTCTCCGCATGCTCAGCCGCGCGCAGGCACTGGTCGGGCAGGCCTGAGCGAGCTGCTCGGGCTATACCGCTTCGCCACGGGCCGCGGGCGCGTCCGCCGTTTTCTGTCTCGGCAGGCGGATGGTGAAGCGCGCGCCACCGCGCGCCGAGGTGTCGGCGGCGATCCGCCCACCCTGCAGGACGGTGAGGGTGTGGACGATCGCCAGGCCCAGGCCGGTGCCGCCGCTGGCGCGGTTGCGCGAGGCGTCGGCGCGCTGGAAGCGCTGGAACAGGTGGGCCTTGATGGTGTCCGGCAGGCCGGGGCCGGCGTCGCTGATGACGATCAGCGCCTCGTCACCTTGGGCGCGCAGGGCGACCTCCAGCCACTCGCCACTGTGGGCGTAGCGCAGGGCGTTCTCGATCAGGTTGTGCAGCACCTGACGCAGGCGGTCCTCGTCGGCGCGCACCCGCAGCTGCGGCGCCTCCACCACCAGTTCGGCGTTCATCCGGTAGCTGGCCAGCCGGCTGGCGAACTTGCCGAGTACGTCGCGGGCCAGTTCCGCCAGGTCGACGCTGGTGAGGTGCAGTGACAGCCGGCCGCTGTCGGCTACCGACAGGGTGTGCAGGTCGTCGACCAGCCGGCGCAGATGCTCGACCTGTTCGAGCAGCTTGTTGAACTCCTCCGGCTGCGCCGGAATGACACCGTCGCAGAGGGCGTGCAAGCGGGCCTGGAGCACCGCCAGCGGGGTGCGCAGTTCGTGGGAGATCGCCGCCGCGCTGACCTTGCGCTCGTGCTCGAGCGACTCGAGCGAATCAGCCATGTAGTTGAAGTCGTTGATCAGTCCGGCCATTTCACCGTGTTGGCGCGGCGCGTAGGCGCGCACGGAGAAATCGCCGAGAGCGATGCGCCGCGCCGCCTGGGCGATCGAGTTCACCGGCAGGGTGATCAGGTGCGAGATCCATAGGCCGGAGATCAAGCCGAAGGGGATGCAGAACACCAGTCCCATGATCAGGGCCATGCGTTCGCCGTCCCAGGGATCGCCGCGCCAGTACTGGTTGTAGAACTTGATCAGTTGGCTGTCGTCCTCGGACTGCTCGAGCAACTGGGCCATCTCGTGGCGGGCATTGACCGGCAGGTCGTCGTAGAAGCGCTGGAACTCGATCTTGGTGGAGACGAACACGGTCATCGTCAGGATGCCGATGCTCACCAGCACGGTCAGGGCGATGCCGAGGGCGAAGCGTGCCCAGATGCGGTCGAAGGGCTTCATGCGACCGACTCGCGCGCTGTGCCCGTGTGCCGGCGGCGCAGCGGTTGATCGGAGGCCTGGACGTTGCTCATGGCGATTGGGGATCTCGTGGGTTGCGGTGGGGCGGGGCCGTAGCGCCGTCGAGGGGAGGCGCGGCCCAATCGGGTACCAGCGTCGCACCCGCCTGCGCGGCCGGCAACTTTTTTGCCGCCAGCCGGCGATTTTTCCGCCTCTCCATCGTTCCTCCACAAAACCTGCAAAGCCACGCAAGTTTGCCCACCCAGAATCGCCGCCCAATCCGCCGTCGGCCGTCTGCCGGCGGCTCTCACCGCCACAGGACCGTTCCCGCATGCTTCGCTCCCCGGTCGGCCGCTCCGCCTGTTGCCTCGTCCTTGCCGTGCTGGCCGGCTGCGTGCCGTTCCGTCGCCCGGCGCCGCCGCAGGATCTGCCGTCGCACTGGCGCAACGCCACGCCCGGCACCCCGGTGCCGCTGGTCGATCTGCAGGGCTGGTGGAAGGCCTTCGGCGACCCGACGCTGGACGGCTTGGTCGAGCAGGCGGTAGCGCAGAACCTCTCGGTCGCCCAGGCCAGCCGCCGCCTGCAGGCCGCGCGCATCCTCGCCGAGCACGGCCAGGATGCCTACCTGCCGCAGCTGTCGGCGTCGGCGCACAGCAGCGAGCAGGTTTCCGCCACCGACACCTTCTACCAGGTCAGCCTCGACTCGGTGTGGGAGCTCGGCCTGTTCGGCGAGCGCGAGGGCAAGGCGCAGCAGAGCCAGGCGCGCCTGGCCGCGGCGGGCGCCGACGAGCAGGCGGCGCGCGTCGCGATGGTCGCCGAGCTGGTGCGCAACTACCTGGAGCTGCGCGCTGCCCAAGTGCAGGTCCGTGACCTGGAGGCGCTCGGCGAACTCGATCGGCGCGCCCTGGAGCTGCACGAGGTGCGCGTCGCCAGCCACCTCGACGCCGCCGACCAGCGCCTGCAGCTGCAGGCGCAGCAGGCGCGCAACCAGGCGCGGCTGAGCGCGCCGCGGCAGATCCAGGCGCGCGCCGAGCACAACCTCGCCGCGCTGCTCGGCCGCAGCGCGCCGGACCCGGCCTGGAGCCGCCCCGGCGAGCTGCCCAGCCTGGTCGCCGGGGCGCCCGAGTCGGTGCCCAGCGACCTGCTGCGCACCCGCCCGGACGTGCAGCGTGCCGAGGCCAAGCTGCTCGAGGCCACCGGCGAGCTGGGCGTGGCCAAGGCGCGCCTGTATCCCCGGGTGGCCCTCGGTATTTCCTACCTGTTCGCCTACAACGTGACCCAGCAAGAGAACGTCGGCTTCAACGGCGTGCCGATGATCGGCCCGATGGTCGACCTGCCGCTGTTCGACTGGGGCCAGCGCCAGGCTATGGCCAAGGCGCAACGCGAGCTGGTGCAGGCGGCGCTCGACGGCTACCGGCAGACCCTGGTCGGCGGCGTGGCGCAGACCGAGGCGGCGCTGGCCGCACTCAACCAGCAGCAGAGCCGCCTGAAGTTCCTCCTCCAGGCCGCCGACGCCCTCGGCCAGAGCCATGAGCACCAACAGGCGCTCAGCGACCTCGGCCTGGCCAGCGAGTGGGACTTGCTCGGCAGCCGCCGCGAGCGTCTGGAGCAGGGCCTGCAGGTGTCGAGCGCGCAGGCCGCCCGCGACCTGGCGTTCGTCGCCCTGTACCGCGCCCTCGGCGGCGCGCCGCTGCCCAAGGACGCGCCGAACGCCCCGGCCACCGCCCCGGCGGCCGACAGTCGGGAGCCGCGCACATGATCGCCCTGGCGCGCAAGACGCTGGTCCACGAGTGGCGGCGCTTCCTGCCGGCGATCCTCGCCACCGGCTTCTCCGGCCTGCTGCTCACCGTGCAGGCGGCGCTGGTGCTGGGCATCTTCGGCAGCGCCGCGGTGTACGTGCGCGCTTCCTCGGCCGACCTGTGGGCCGGCTATCCCGGCACGCAGAGCGTCAACTTCGGCCGCGCGGTCGACCCCGACGTGGAGATGCGCCTGCGCATGGACCCCGCAGTCGCCGCGGTCGAGCCCTACCTGTGGGTGGAGGGCGACTGGCACAACGCGCAGAGCAGCGGCGGCGGGGTGTCGGTGTTCGTCTCCGGGATCGACCCGCGCGCCGGCGGCCTGATGTTCTCCCGCCTGCTGTCGCGCGGCCTGCGCCAGCGCCTCGAGGAGCCCAGCGCGGTGATCGTCGACCGCTCCGAGCTGGACCAGCTGGGCACCGACCTCGACCAGTGGGCGTGGATCAACGGCCAGCGCGTCCACGTGATCGCCGCCATCGCCGGCCTGCGCGGCCTCGGCGGGGTCAACGTGCTGGCCTCGCTGGAGACCGCGCGCCTGCTGCAGGGCAACGACAGCGCGGCCAACGGCGGCGCCACCTACTACGTCGCCAAGCTGCGCAAGCCGGCCTCCGTCGAGGCGGTGCGCGCGCGGCTGACCGGCGGCACGCCGGCGTTCGGCCCGTTCGAGGTGTGGAGCGCCCGCGAGTTCGCCTGGCGCTCGCAGCTGTACTGGATGCTCGACACTGGCGCCGGCGTCGCCGTGCTGTTCATGGCCGCTATCGTCTGCCTGGTCGGCGCGGTGATCACCAGCCAGTCGCTGATGGCGATGGTCGCCGCCTCGGCGCGCGAGTACGCGGTGCTCAACGCCCTCGGCGCTAGCCTGCAGGCGCTCAGCCGGGTGGTGCTGGAGCAGTCGTGCTGGATCGGCGGGCTCGGCCTGCTGGTCGGCGGGCTGACCAGCGCGCTGCTGCTCAGCTTCGCCGCGCACCACGACGTGCCGGTGGCGATGAACCTGCCGGTGGCCCTGGTGTGCGCCGCGATGGTGCTGAGCCTGGCACTGTTTTCCGGGCTGGTCGCCATGCGCGGCCTGCTGCGCGCCGATCCGGCGCTGTTGTTGAGGTAGTCCGATGACTGGCACGACCCGTGGTACGCCGAGCCTCGAAGCCGAGGCGGTGAGCAAGTCCTTCCTGATGGGCATGGTGCGCATCCATGTCCTCAAGCGCCTGTCGGTGGCCGTCTATCCCGGCGAGCTGACGCTGATCTCCGGGCCGTCCGGCTGCGGCAAGAGCACCCTGCTGTCGCTGCTCAGCGGCCTGCAGAACCCGGACGAGGGGCACACCCGTGCCCTCGGCGAGACGCTGGGCGGCCTCGGCAAGCGTGCCCTGGAGCGCTTCCGCCTCAAGCACACCGGCTTCGTCTTCCAGGGCTTCAACCTG
>DASQBU010000288.1:0-9231 GCA_035635035.1 Pseudomonas sp. | reverse complement strand
CCACCGGCACTGTCCGACGTCCTTGCGCAGCCCAACGACAACAACAATAGAGCAGGCAACCATGAGCAGATCGCACCCCACCGGGGGCCGTTCCGGCCACCATCGCATCGCCGGCCTCGCCAGCATGGCGGGTACCACCATCGAGTGGTACGACTTCTTCCTCTACGGCACGGCCGCCGCCCTGGTCTTCAACAAGCTGTTCTTCCCGGCGCTGGACCCGATCACCGGGGTGCTGGCCGCCTTCGCCACCTATGCGGTGGGCTTCATCGGCCGGCCGCTGGGCGGCATCGTCTTCGGCCATTTCGGCGACCGCATCGGCCGCAAGTCGATGCTTCTGCTGACCCTGTTGCTGATGGGCGTGCCGACCATCGCCATCGGCCTGATTCCGACCTACGAGCAGATCGGCTACTGGGCCGCGCTGCTGCTGGTGCTGATGCGCTTCCTGCAGGGCATGGCGGTCGGCGGCGAGTGGGGCGGCGCGGTGCTGATGGCCGTCGAGCACGCGCCGGAAGGCAAGAAGGGCTTCTACGGCAGCCTGCCGCAGACCGGCGTCGGCGCCGGGCTGGTGCTGGCGTCGCTGGCAATGGGCGCGGTTTCCTCGCTGCCGGAAGAGCAGATGATGAGCTGGGGCTGGCGCCTGCCGTTCCTCGCCAGCGTGGTGCTGCTCGGCGTCGGCTGGCTGATCCGCGTCAAGGTCGCCGAGTCGCCGGACTTCGAGACGATGAAGCAGCAGGGCCGTGAGGTGCGCCTGCCGCTGCTCGAGGTGCTGCGCAATCATCCGCGGGCGACCCTGTGCATCGTCGGCGCGCGCACGGCGGAGAACGCCTGGTTCTACATGGCGGTGACCTTCGCCCTGGCCTACGCCGCCAACCAGCTGCAGATCCCGCGGGCCGAGGTGCTGCACGCCATCACCGCCGGCGCCGCGCTGTCGCTGCTGAGCATGCCGTATTGCGGCTGGCTGTCGGACAAGATCGGCCAGAAGCGCCTGTACTTCACCGGCCTGTTGCTGCTCTGCGCCTTCGTCTATCCGTTCTTCAGCATGCTCGGTACTCGCGAGCCGTTGCTGGTGTGGTGGGCCATGGTGCTGGCGGTGGGCGTGGTGTTCCCGATCCTCTATGCCCCGGAGTCGCTGCTGTTCGCCCGCCAGTACCCGGCCGAGATCCGCTACAGCGGCATCTCCCTGTCGGTGCAACTGGCCGGCGTGCTGGGCGGCGGCTTCGCGCCGATGATCGCTACCTCGCTGCTCGGCGCCGCCGACGGCAGCCCGCGCTACGTGATCGCCTACCTGGTCGGCATGGGCCTGGTGGCGCTGTTCTGCACCGCGCTGATGCAGGGCGACCGGGCTGCAGCCGACAACCGGCAGATGGCCCAGGGGCACGCCACTCCGGCGCTGGACACGCCCTGAGCGCAGCGCACCCCGGACAGCCTGCGCAGGAGCACTGCGCAGGCTGCGCGCCATGCGCTCCAGAACCCGCCCCGCCCCTGGCGAACCCCGCGCCGCGCCCATTGGCCTCTCGCGCAGGCCGGGTCACCGCTCCGGCGCGCCGCCAAGCGGCAGCCACGATCACGGCGCCAGCTGGTCGTTGCCGATGTTCGAGTAGTCGTAGGTAAAGACGATCCGCGGGTCAGCGCGGATCAACCGTTCATCCTTGCCGGCGTAATGCAGGCGGCTGAGCAGGTCCTTGATCAGGTTGAGCCGCGCCAGACGCTTGTCGTCGGCGCGCACCAGCGTCCACGGCGCCGTCGGGGTATGGGTGCGCGCCAGCATCTCGTTGCGCGCCTGGCTGTAGGCCTGCCATTGCTTGAGCGCCTGGTCGTCGATCGGGCTGGTCTTCCACTGCTTGAGCGGGTCGGACTTGCGCTCCGCCAGGCGTTTCTTCTGCTCGGCCTTGCTGATGTCGAGATAGTACTTGAGGAGCTTCACGCCCGAGCGGACCAGCATGCTCTCGAACGCCTGGACCGAGCCCATGAACTCCTCGTATTCGGCGTCGGTGCAAAAGCCCATCACCCGCTCGACGCCGGCGCGGTTGTACCAGCTGCGGTTGAACAGCACGAGCTCCTGGGCGGTCGGCAGGTGCGGCGCGTAACGCTGGAAGTACCACGAGGAGCGGTCGCGGTCGGAGGGCTTGCCGAGGGCGACCACGCGGGTTTCGCGGGGGCTGAGGTGCTGGACGATGCGCTTGATCGTGCCGTCCTTGCCGGCCGCATCGCGGCCTTCGAGGAGGATCAGGATCTTGTCGTTGCACGTGATGAAGTGCCGCTGCAGCTTGACCAGCTCGACCTGCAGGGCGCGCAGGGTCTTCTTGTAGGCCTTCTTCGAGAGCGGCTGCACGCCCCCGCGCGATGCCGCTCGTTCGCCTTGCTTGCCCATCTGCCTGCCTCGTCCGCTTGCGCGGCAGGCCAGGGGGTTGCGCCACCCATCGGCTGCCGCCGCTCATGCCAGTTAAGCTCAGGATGGCCACGCGCGCCTGGGGAGTCGCCCGGCCGCCGCCTCGCCAGGCGCTCATCCCGCCCCGGCGCCGCCCCCCGCCTGCCGCTCCACGAACGCCTGCACCGCCTTGCGCATGGTCGGGAAGTACAGGGTGTCGTCGTCGCCGAGGGCGTGGGCCTTGCGCCATTCGGCGATCTCCTTGCGCCGCCCGGCGATCACCAGCTGCACGCCCTTCTGGCGCAGGGTCGCCTTCAGGTCCTCGACCACCAGGTAGCCGGTGACGTCCATCTGGGTGACCGGCAGGGCATCCAGCACCAGCCAGCCCAGGCCCTCGCCGGCGCGCTCGACGGCGTGCTCCAGTTGCTGCTTGAAGTAGTTGGCGTTGAAGAACACCAGCGGCGCATTGAAGCGCAGCAGCAACAGGCCGGGCCAGGTGGTCGCCTGCGGGTGGTTGGCCAGGGGATGGAAGCCGGAGAGGCCCTCGACCTTGCCCAGCACGTCGACGCGGGGGCGCGAGGAGAGCATGACGAAGCGGATCAGCGACAGGATGACCACCAGCAGGATCGCCTTGATGGCGCCGACCCAGATCACCCCGAGGGTGGCCAATAGCGACAGGGCGAACTCGATCCGGCTGAAGCGCCACAGCAGCAGCAGACCGCGCACATCCAGCAGCGATACCGAGGCCATGATCAGCACCGCGGCCAGCGCGGCGATCGGCACGAAGCGCAGCGGTTCGCTGAGGAACACCAGCACCAGGCCGATCGACAGCGCCGCGATGACGCCGGCCAGCTGGGTGCGGCCGCCGGCGGCATCGCTCATCGCCGTCCGCGAGTCGGCGCCGCTGATGGCGAAGCTCTGGGTCAGCGCGGCCGCCAGGTTGGCCGCCCCCAGGGCGGCGAGTTCGCGGTCGGCGTCGATGTCGTAGCGGTTCTTGGTGGCGAAGCTGCGCGCCGTCAGCATCATGCTGGAGAAGCTGACCAGCGCCAGCCCCAGCGCATCGGCGACCAGCTCGGCGAGCAGCGGCCAGGGCACCTGGGGCAGGCGCAGCGCCGGCAGGCCGGCCGGCACCACGCCGATGACCGCCACGCCGCGCTGGTCGAGACCCAGGCCGGCGACCACCGCCGCGGCGATCAGCAGCGCGAGCAGGGCGGCCGGCAGGCGCGGCAGCAGGCGCGGCGCGATCAGCAGCACGGCAAAGGCGATCAGGCCGACCAGCAGGGTCGGCCAGTGGTAGTCGGCGTACTGCCTGAGCAGTTGCAGCGCCGCCGGCACGACGCCGGGCGCCGCCACGGGCACGCCGGCCAGCTTGCCCAGTTGCCCGGCGAGAATGTGCAGGGACACCCCGTTGAGGAAACCGACCAGGATCGGCCGGGAGAGAAAGTCGGCCAGCGCGCCGAGGCGGATGAAGCTCGCCAGGATGCAGAACACCCCGGTCAGCCCGGCGAGGGCCACCGACAGCGACAGGTAGAGTCCGGCGTCGCCGGCCGCCAGCGGCACCAGCGCCGAGGCGACCAGCGCGCAGGTCGCGGCGTCCGGCCCGACGATCAGCTGGCGCGAGGTGCCGAACAGGGCGTAGACCAGCAGCGGCAGGATGCTGGCATACAGGCCGACCACCGGGCTGAAGCCGGCGAGCTGGGCATAGGCGACCCCGACCGGCAGGGCGACCGCGGCCACCGACACGCCGGCGACCAGGTCGCCCGGCAGGTCGCTGCGCCGGTAGGCGAGCAGCGCGACGAGGCCGGGCGCCAGGCGCGCTAGCCAGCGGGAGAAACGGTTGCGCGGTGCCTTGCCCATGCGGGAGCCCTGTGCCGGAGGCCGCCGGTCGGCGGCCGCTGGAGGAAGCGACGGTGGCGCGCGGCCGGTGCGGCGAGCCAGGCAAGCCCAGGCGCCAGTACCGCGCGGGTCAGGTTCGGCGCCCACGCCCGCGCGCCGCCGGCCCGGCGACTGAGTCCCCCGCCGCCAGCCCCACGCCTTATACTGGCGCCCCCGACCGGCCGCGCGCAGCGGCGACCGCCCGATTTCGCTCCCGGAGGTCCGCGATGTCCACCATCCTGCTCAAACCCCTGGCCCGCCTGCATCCGCGCGCCCAGGACTTCATCGATCTGGTCCGCCTGAACCGGCCGATCGGCATCTACCTGCTGCTCTGGCCGACCCTCACCGCGCTGTGGATCGCCGCCCAGGGCGTGCCATCGCTGGGCAACCTGCTGATCTTCACCTTCGGGGTGATCCTCACCCGCTCGGCCGGCTGCGCGATCAACGACTACGCCGACCGCAACTTCGACGGCCACGTCGCGCGCACCCAGGCCCGGCCACTGGCCAGCGGGCGGATCCGCCCGCGCGAGGCGCTGGCGACCTTCGCCGTGCTGATGGCGGTGAGCTTCGTGCTGGTGCTGCTGACCAACGCCAGCACCGTCGGCCTGTCGTGCGGCGCCCTGGCGCTGGCCGCGCTGTATCCGTTCATGAAGCGCCACACCCACCTGCCCCAGGTGGTGCTCGGCGCCGCCTATGCGTGGGGCATCCCGATGACCTTCACCGCCGAGGCCGGCCAGCTGCCGGCGGCGGCCTGGCTGCTGTACCTGGCCAACCTGCTGTGGACGGTGGCCTACGACACCTATTACGCGATCACCGACCGCGACGACGACCTGAAGATCGGCGTGAAGTCCACCGCCATCCTGTTCGGCGACGCCGACCGCCAGATCATCCTCGCCCTCCAGGGCCTCAGCCTGCTGTGCCTGCTGCTCGCCGCCGGCCGCTTCGGCCTCGGCCTGTACTTCCACCTCGGCCTGGCCGGCGCGGCGGCCTGCTTCGCCTGGGAGTACTGGAGCACCCGCTCGGGCGACGGCCAGGCGTGCTTCCGCGCCTTCCTGCACAACCACTGGGCCGGCCTGGCGATCCTCGCCGGCACCATCGCCGACTACGCCCTGCGCTGAGCGCGCCGGCCGCCACGGGCGCGGTGCGCCGGCCGTGGTCACTGTGCCTCGTCGCCCGACTCCACCTCGGGCTTGACGATGTGCCAGACCCCCAGCTTGCCGTTGCCGAGCGTGTCGCCCGGCTGCTTGTCCTGGACGAAGGTGTACAGCGGCCGGCCGAAGTAGGCCCACTGCCAGCTGCCGTCGTCGCGCTGGATCGTCGTCCAGTCGTCGCCCTCCTCGGCATCCGCGCTGGCGGCCAGCGGCGGCCAGTTGCGGGCGCAGGCATCGTTGCAGTTGGACTTGCCGACGGCGTCCTTGTCGCTGCTGTACAGGGTCATGCCCTTGGCGTCGACCAGCCGGCCGTCCTTGACCTGCGCCGGCTCGGCGGCCTGGGCCTGGCCGAGCAGCGCCAGGGTCGCGCCGCCGATCAGGGCCAGCAGGGTCGGGAAAATTCTGCGCATCGCAGCGTCCTCGGGTGGGATGAAAGGCTCCGGCGCCGCCTTGCGGAACTACGCACCGAACAGGGCGCGCCGACTTGCCCCGGCACGCCGTTTCAGCATAGTCGAGCGCGACGGCCGGCACCCGCGGCCCAGGCGGGCGTCCGCACGGCGCGCATGTCACATCACTGCAATAATTCCGTTATGTAATGCAGGCATACCCACGAATGCTGAGACAGCCCCCATGGTTGGCAAATCCATCCTCATCGTTGACGACGAAGCACCGATCCGCGAAATGATCGCCGTCGCCCTGGAAATGGCCGGCTACGAGTGCCTGGAGGCGGAAAACAGCCAGCAGGCCCATGCGCTGATCGTCGACCGCAAGCCCGATCTGATCCTGCTCGACTGGATGCTGCCCGGCACCACCGGCATCGAACTGGCCCGCCGCCTCAAGCGCGACGAACTGACCGCCGACACGCCGATCATCATGCTCACCGCCAAGGGCGAGGAGGACAACAAGATCCAGGGCCTGGAGGTCGGCGCCGACGACTACATCACCAAGCCGTTCTCGCCGCGCGAGCTGGTGGCCCGCCTCAAGGCCGTGCTGCGCCGCGCCGGCGCCAGCGAGGCCGACGGGCCGATCGAGGTCGGCGCCCTGGTGCTCGACCCGATCAGCCATCGCGTCACCATCGACGGCAAGCCGGCCGACATGGGGCCGACCGAATACCGCCTGCTGCAGTTCTTCATGACCCACCAGGAGCGCGCCTACACGCGCAGCCAGCTGCTCGATCAGGTGTGGGGCGGCAACGTGTACGTCGAGGAGCGCACCGTCGACGTGCACATCCGCCGCCTGCGCAAGGCCCTGGGCGAAAGCTGCGAAAACCTGGTGCAGACGGTGCGCGGCACCGGTTATCGTTTCTCCACCAAGGCCTGACGACGCCGGCGGACTGCTCTTGCCGCCCGCGCCGGGCGGCCGCTTTACAAGGATTGCAAGGTGAACCAAGACTGGCGCGGCGCCCTGATCCGCCGCCTGCTGTTGCTGCTGGCCGTCTGCCTGCTCGTCGGCCTGCTCAGCGGCGAATATGCCTGGCCGCTGGTGGTCGGCCTGGGCGGCTACCTGTTCTGGAGCCAACGACAGCTGGTGCGCCTGTACGGCTGGCTCAAGCGCGCCCGCCCCGACGAGCTGCCGCCGGAGAGCTCGGGCCTGTGGGGCGAGGTGTTCGACGAGATCTACAACCTGCAGAAGCGCAACCAGCGCGCCCGCGGCCGCCTGCAGGCGGTGGTCGACCGCGTGCAGGAATCCACCGCGGCGCTGCAGGACGCGGTGGTCATGCTCGACGCCCAGGGCAACCTGGAGTGGTGGAACCGCGCCGCCGAGACCCTGCTCGGCCTCAAGCGGACCCAGGACGGCGGCCAGCCGATCACCAACCTGATCCGCCATCCGCGCTTCCAGGAATACTTCCGCCAGGGCAACGACCGCGAACCGCTGGAGCTGCCCTCGCCGGTCAACGACCATGTGCGCCTGCAGTTCCAGCTGACCCTCTACGGCAACGGCGAGCACCTGATGCTGGTGCGCGACGTGACCCGCGTCCACCAGCTCGAGCAGATGCGCAAGGACTTCGTCGCCAACGTCTCCCACGAGCTGCGCACGCCGCTGACGGTGATCACCGGCTACCTGGAAACCCTGCTGGACAACGTCGAGGCGGTCAACCCGCGCTGGCTGCGCGCCCTGCAGCAGATGCAGCAGCAGGGCTCGCGCATGCAGAACCTGCTCAACGACCTGCTGCTGCTGGCGCGCCTGGAGGCCAGCGAGCATCCGGCCGCCAGCAAGCCGGTGGCCGTCGACCTGCTGCTGCTGAGCATCCGCACCGACGCCCAGGCGCTGTCCGCCGGGCGCAACCACCAGATCAGCCTGGACGCCGACCCGAGCGTGCGGATCAAGGGCAGCGAGGCGGAGCTGCGCAGCGCCTTCTCCAACCTGGTGTTCAACGCGGTCAAGTACACCCCCGCCGAGGGGCGCATCCACATCCGCTGGTGGGCCGACGCCGCCGGCGCGCACCTGGCGGTCGAGGACAACGGCCCGGGCATCGAGGCCAAGCACATCCCGCGCCTGACCGAGCGCTTCTACCGGGTCGACGCCAGCCGCGCGGCCAACACCGGCGGCACCGGGCTGGGCCTGGCGATCGTCAAGCACGTGCTGATCCACCACCGCGGCCAGCTGCGCATCGAGAGCACCCCGGGCAAGGGCAGCACCTTCACCTGCCACTTCCCGCCGGAACAGGTGGCGTAGCGCGAAGTCCCCCGGTGTCGCCCGGCGGACTTGAAAGCTGCGCCACCACGTCCCATCCTATTGAGCTTCCCGACCAACACAAGACCCTCCATGGACCCTTCCAGTACCAGCCTGTTCAGCTATTTCGCCGACTTCGGCCTGATCCTCTTCGCCCTGCTCCTCGTCCTGCTCAACGGCTTCTTCGTCGCCGCCGAATTCGCCATGGTCAAGCTGCGCGCCACCCGCGTGGAGACCATCGCCAGCGAATACGGCTGGCGCGGACGCATCCTGCGCACCGTGCACAGCCAGCTCGACGCCTACCTGTCGGCCTGCCAGCTGGGCATCACCCTCGCCTCCCTCGGCCTCGGCTGGGTCGGCGAACCGGCCTTCGCCCACCTGCTCACCCCGCTGCTCGAACAGGCCGGCCTGGACAACCCGGCGCTGGTGCACGGCATCGCCTTCTTCAGCGCGTTCTTCGTCATCTCCTACCTGCACATCGTGGTCGGCGAGCTGGCGCCCAAGTCCTGGGCGATCCGCCAGCCCGAGCTGCTCTCGCTGTGGACCGCGGTGCCGCTGTACCTGTTCTACTGGGCCATGTACCCGGCGATCTGGGTGCTCAACAGCAGCGCCAACGCCATCCTGCGCATCGCCGGCCAGGGCGAGCCGGGGCCGCACCACGAGCACCACTACAGCAGCGACGAGCTGAAGCTGATCCTCCACTCCAGCCGCGCCCGCGATCCCAGCGACCAGGGCATGCGCGTGCTGGCCTCGGCCATGGAGCTGGGCGAGCTGGAGGTGGTCGACTGGGCCAACTCGCGCGAGGACCTGGTGTGCCTCGAGGCCGACGCCAGCCTCGAGGAGATCCTCGAGGAAATCCGCCGCTACAAGTACAGCCGCTACCCGGTGCTCGACGCCGAGCAGCAGTTCATCGGCGTGCTGCACATCAAGGACCTGCTGCTGGCCCTGCCCGAGGGCGGCCAGGCCGCGGGCTTCGACCTGCACGCCCTGCTGCGCCCACTGGAGCGGGTGTCGCGGCACCTACCGCTGGGCCGCCTGCTCGAGCAGTTCCGCCAGGGCGGCGCACACTTCGCCCTGGTCGAGGAGGCCGACGGCAAGGTGGTCGGCTTCCTGACCATGGAGGACGTGCTGGAGGTGCTGGTCGGCGACATCCAGGACGAGCAC
>DASQBU010000287.1:0-2544 GCA_035635035.1 Pseudomonas sp. | reverse complement strand
GGCGGCAGCCTGGCGCTGATCCTGCTGCTCAAGCGCTTCGAGCGGTTGCCGAGCATTCTCGCCGTGGTGATCCTGGCGACCCTGGCGGTCAGCTTCTTCGATCTGGGCAGCCACGGCGTCAAGGTGCTGGGCGACCTGCCTCAGGGCCTGCCCGCCCTCACCCTGCCCTGGCTCAGCGGCATCGACCTGACCAGCGTGGTGGTCGGCGGGTGTGCCGTCGCCATCGTGTCCTTCGCCGATACCAGCGTGCTGTCGCGCACCTACGCCGCGCGCACCCGCACCCAGGTCGACCCCAACCAGGAAATGATCGGCCTGGGCGCCGCCAACCTGGCCGCCGGGCTGTTCCAGGGCTTCCCCATCAGCAGCAGCTCCTCGCGCACCCCGGTAGCCGAGGCGGCCGGCGCCCAGACCCAGCTGACCGGGGTGGTCGGCGCCCTGGCCGTGGCGGCGCTGCTGCTGGTCGCGCCCTCGCTGATGCGCTACCTGCCCAACAGCGCCCTGGCCGCCGTGGTGATCGCGGCGGTCCTCGGCCTGTTCGAGTTCGCCGACCTGAAGCGGATCTTCCGCATCCAGCGCTGGGAGTTCTGGCTGTCGATCACCTGCTTTGCCGCAGTCGCGGTGTTCGGCGCGATCCCCGGCATCTGCCTGGCGATCGTGATCGCGGTGATCGAATACCTGTGGGACGGCTGGCGCCCGCACTTCGCCATTCTCGGCCGGGTCAACGGCGTGCGCGGCTATCACGATGTGCAGCGCTATCCTGAGGCTCGGCGGGTGCCTGGCCTGGTGCTGTTTCGCTGGGACGCGCCGCTGTTCTTCGCCAATGGCGAGTTGTTCCGGGAGTGCATCCTGGCCGCCATCGAGGAGTCGCCCACGCCAGTGCTGCGCGTGGTGGTGGCGGCCGAGCCGGTCACCAGCATCGACGTCACCTCCGCCGACATGCTCGAGGAACTGGTCGAAAACCTGCGCGAGCGCGGCATCGAGCTGCATTTCGCGGAGATGAAGGACCCGGTCAAGGACAAGCTCAGACGCTTCGGACTGCTGGAGGTGTTCGGCGAGAACGTCTTCCAGCCCACCGTAGGCGCGGCCGTGGACGCCTACCTCAGCGATCATCGGGTGGACTGGCGCCCCTGAGCAACGGCGCTCAGAGCGCTGTCGATGCCGGTCGCTGACGCGTCAGAAACGCTCCTCCACCATCCGGAAGGGATAGGGAGCGGCCTTGTAGCGGCCAATCCGCGAGCGCTTGGGTAGCTTGACCTGCTCTTTCTGGGTCAGGTCCTCGTAGGGAATCTGCTGGAGCAGGTGGCTGATGATATTCAGCCGCACCCGCCGCTTTTCCTCGGAGCGCGCCATGTACCAAGGGGCCCAGGAAGTGTCGGAGGCCGCGAACATCTCGTCGCGGGCGCGGGTGTATTCGTCCCAGCGACTGAAGGACTTCAGGTCCATGGGTGACAGTTTCCAGATCTTGCGCCCATCGTCGATGCGGTCTTCCAGGCGACGCTGCTGCTCCTCGGCACTCACCTCGAGCCAGTACTTGATCAGGATGATCCCCGACTCGACCATGACCTTCTCGAACAGCGGCACCATGTTAAGGAACCTCTTCGCCTGCTCCTCGGTACAGAAGCCCATCACCCGCTCGACCCCCGCGCGGTTGTACCAGCTGCGGTCGAAGATCACCACTTCGCCGGCCGCCGGCATATGGGCAAGGTAGCGCTGTCCATACATCTGGGTCTTTTCCCGATCGGTGGGCGCCGGCAGCGCCACCACGCGGAAGATCCGCGGGCTGACTCGCTCGGTGATCGCCTTGATCGTCCCGCCCTTGCCCGCGCCATCGCGTCCCTCGAAGACCACGCACACCTTCAGGCCCTTGGCCACCACCCACTCCTGCAACTTGACCAGTTCGACATGCAGGCGCTTCAGCTCGGCTTCGTACTCCTTCCGACCAAGCCTTTCCTTCTCTGCCGCGGCTTTCTTCTCACGCTTGTCACGCTTGGCCATGCTCTGCTCCCCAGGTTGGTTGCCCTCATCTGTTAAAAGCTAGCTGATGGATCGGCTTCTGCAGGCCGCTCGGCGGGTCCATGCCTTGTCTGCTCAGGCCAAAGCATGACGCTCGGATGGCCCGCCGAGTCGACGGCCACGGCCACGGCCACAAGGCGTACGGCAGGAGCACAGGGGTACGGTCCCCCTGAAAGGAAGGGAAGTTCTGCTGCTGAGTCCCGGCAATCGACCGCAGAACCCGGTGGGCCGCCGGGCAGCCCATCGGGTGGGGGGTAACGTCAGAGCACGGCCAGCGCCGCCGCGTAGTTCGGCTCGTGGCCGATCTCGGCGACCAGCTCGCTGTGCAGCACCTTGTCGTGCTCGTCCAGCACCACGACCGCACGGGCGGCCAGGCCGGCCAGCGGACCCTCGGCGATGGCCACGCCGTAGTCCTTGAGGAACTCGCGGCCGCGCAGGGCCGACAGGTTGACCACCTTGTCCAGGCCTTCGGCAGCGCAGAAGCGCTTCTGGGCGAACGGCAGGTCGGCGGAGATGCACAGCACCACGGTG